>NZ_LARO01000095.1:0-1656 GCF_000980505.1 Lactobacillus sp. N54.MGS-719 | reverse complement strand
TAAACATTCTAAGCTAAATAGTGAATTAGTTATCCGACGGGATAATTGATTCACTATTTTTATTCTCTTGTAGAATTTAAGTAGTAGTAAAACTATATGTCATCGGGGCTTTAGACACTTGATGTCGCATAATAAACTGGCAGTTTTGCTTGAGTTTTCAGGAGTCTCTTCGAAGAATGTGGACACTTAGATGTCGAGTTTAGAAAATTAGATCTGATTTCTTAAGTAAATACGTTTTACTACTTGAGCTTAGGGGGTTATATTATGCAAGTTACTTTTGGAATTGATGTAAGCAAGTCGAATTCTACTGTTTGCGAACTAATTGGTGAAAGTAAAAATGAACTTACTATTACCAATGATCGTCCTGGTTTTATTCAATTACTTCATGAGCTGGCTGCTTTTTCTAAACATCCACAAATTATTTTTGAAGCTACCGGTGTTTATTCACGCAGACTGCAGGCTTTTCTTGAAGACTACGGCTATGAATATGTTGTTCTTAATCCGCTTAAAGCCAAAAAAGAGATGAATATGGGGCTACGCTACAACAAGACCGATAAAACTGATGCTTATCATTTAGCTTTAATTCAAAGACTTTATCGCCATCCGGTTAATCAAAGCGAATCCCAAACTTATAAGCAGCTTAATGCTTTGAGCCGCTTCTATGACCAGCTGACAAGTGACTTGGTAATAGCTAAAAATCGACTTCACCAAGCTCTACAATCAACCTTTCCCGAAATTGAAAACTTATTTTCTATTGCTAGAGGTAAGAATTATTGGCAAATAGTTGCTCGTTATCCTCATTGTGATTTAGTAAGAAAAGATGATAAAAAGCAAATTATTAACTGGTTGATGAAATTGAAAGGCATCGCTTTTAATCATGCACAAAGGACAACAGATAAACTTATTGAATTAGCTCATTTAGCTTATCCAGTTGTTTCTTGCTCTGACATAGAAGTCCAGCAAGCACAATATTATGCCCGAAGACTGCTTAATCTAAGCAATCAACGTCAACGTATAATTGCAAAAATGGTTAAACTCGCCAAAACTTTGCCTAATCATGACTTAGAAAACCTAGAAAGCATTCCAGGCTTTGCACAGACCACTGCAGTCAGAGTTTTAGCAGAGTTAGGAGATTTACGCAGATTTAGTAATCCTAATAAAATCAATGCTTTTATCGGAATTGATCCAGGCAGATATCAGTCAGGAGAAATGGACTCTAATTTAAGTATTACTAAACATGGCAATGCAGTCGCACGTAAGTTGCTTTATCGAGCTATTGGACAAATTGATAATGCAGCTAAGACAAATCCGTGTCATATAGCAGATTATTATGAAAGCAAAAAGCTATCCTCTCAAACCAAAGGGTTCAAAAAGATAGCTATTGCTTCAATTCATAAACTAATCAGAACCATTTATGCCCTGATTATCAATGATCAACCATATGATTACAACGTAGCCACACATAATCAAAAAGACTTTAGTCGTAATTAATTGATCAAGTACATTATAACGCTAAGCCCAAAAATCAGATATGGATCTGGGCTTATTTGTCGTGTCTAACTAAAAAAATAAATCGACACTAAAAGATATTTAAGTTGAAATTTAAATAAAAAATGAAGCCAAACTTCTTATTATGCTTGACTTTACGTAGAAAAA
>NZ_LARO01000094.1:0-1684 GCF_000980505.1 Lactobacillus sp. N54.MGS-719 | reverse complement strand
CAAACATACTAACCTAGTGTTGGATCATGAATCGACGGATTCATGATCTGGCACTTTTTATTTTGTTTAGAATAAAAAGTGAAGATAAAGCAAACAAAGTCTTACCTTTTTTGGACACTTGATGTCGTAACACAAACGGACTGCTTTACCACCTATTTACAAGTCTTTTCGAAGTCTGTAGGCACTTGGATGCCTTGTTTAGAAAATTGGAATCAAATAGGTTGATAAAGCTGCTTATCTTCATTCGGAGGTTAGAATTATGAGTCAAAATATTATCTTTGGTATTGATGTTAGCAGTAGATCGTCTACTGTTTGCGTTGTAATTGATCGAGTAAAGCAGGGCAATCCCTTTACTATTACTAATGATTCATTCGGCTATCAAGATTTACTAGATCATTTGAATCAATACTTGATTACACCTTTGGTGGTTTTTGAAGCTACTGGTGTGTATTCTTTAAGTTTGCAGGCATTTTTAGAAGATCATCACATTAAATATTTAAGACTTAATCCTTTGCAAGCTAAGAAACTAATGGATAACAATCTAAGACATAATAAAACCGATAAGCTTGATGCTTATCATTTAGCCTTGATTCAATTTAGTGCACCACAAAAGCTTCAAGCTCCTCAATCTAGAGAATATCACGAACTTCAAGCTGCCAGCCGTTATTATGAAGAGCTTACCAGAGCTTTAATCGTTAACAAGAATCAACTCCACCGCAACTTGCAATCAACTTTTCCTCAAATAGAGCACATACTGTCCAACCCTTCTGGAAAAATTTACTGGACTATTGTTAGCTTGTTTCCGCATGCTCAATATGTCCTGGATATGAATGAAGATCAAGTCAAGCAAAGATTATTGTCTATATCAGGTATTGGTCGTCAAAGAGCACAGTATCTTACTGCTAGACTATATGCTTTCGCTAGACAAGCTTATCCTTACGATAGAAAAGATGGCATTACGGTGAGAGCTATTCAACGCACTATCTCTAATCTGTTGTCTTTAAGCAATGAAAGAGATCAGGTTATTAATTATATGGAAAAGCTGACTAAGGTTGTTAATGCACGCGCGTTAACGATTTATTTAAGTATCCCTGGAATTGCTAGAACTACTGCCTTAAGATTAATCGCAGAACTTGGGGACTTAAGACGTTTCAATACTTCAGCTCAAATTGATGCCTTTGTTGGTATTGATCCAGGCCGTTCTCAATCTGGTGACAAAGACAGTCGTCTGGGTATTACTAAACATGGTAATCACATAGCCAGAAAGATACTGTATCGTGTTATTACACAAATGGAAACTGTTAAGGCTACACAACCTTGCCATATTACTGATTATTATGATAAGAAAAAGCAATCTTCTCATAGCCCAGGCTACAAGAAGATTGCCATCGCATCCGTGCATAAACTGATACGCACGCTCTTTGCTTTAATAAAACATAATCAATTATATGACTACAACATAGCCACCAAAAACCAAAGACTTTAGTTGAAATCAAATAATCATCTTTAGTATAGCAACCTATGAAAAAACTACAATACTCATAGGTTTGTTTGTGTTACTTTCTATCACCACGTTATTTTCTATTTTATCTAATCTAACCCTATTCGTACCAATATTCTAATTAAATAGAGTATAAATTAATTAAGGAAATTACTGATAATACTTGATTTTAGGTAGAAAAAA
>NZ_LARO01000015.1:0-34951 GCF_000980505.1 Lactobacillus sp. N54.MGS-719 | reverse complement strand
ATTTAACTCGATTCTCCGGGAGCCATTTCCCGATTAGGCCTGTATTTCAAAATAAAATTGCTTAAAATCGTTGATAACACTTGACTTAGAGTAGAAAAAGCAGATTCATCCAAAATTGCTGCTGGAAATAAAAAAGGTGATTAAAAGTGGACACCCATTATTGGTCTTTGTCCCGAGAATTGAAGAGATCTCTGTTTATTTACAAATTTTACAAAAAAGTTTAAAGGATAAACAAATCAAAATTGCTGGTGTGCACGCTCAAGATCCTCAGCGACTAGAAAAAGTACAGGCATTTCGCGAGAAAAAAGTTGATTTGCTTTTAACGACGACTATTTTGGAGCGAGGCGTAACTTTTAAACACGTTTGGGTAATTATTATTGCGGCAGATGATTCGATTTATACGGCCGCAAGTTTGGTGCAGATTGCAGGACGAGTAGGTAGAGCTAAAGACGATCCTAGTGGACTAGTGCTGTATTGTTACCATCGCTATACCAAGAATATCCGCAGCAGCATTAAGCAAATTAAGGAGATGAATAAATGAGAAAGTGCCTGCTTTGTGAACAGGTTTTTACGCCTGATATTTTCTTTGCCGAGATTTTTTCGCTAAAAAAGTATCGAGAAAGAAAAATCTGCCTGCACTGTCTAAAACAATTTCGACGTTTGACAGATAAAAAGTGTGCCATTTGTTCCAAAATGCTGGACAAAGGAATTATCTGCACTGACTGCGTGAGATGGAAAAAGATCTATCAAGGAGATGTTTTACGTAATCATGCGCTGTATCGCTATGATGCAACTTTTCATGATCTGATGGTTTCTTATAAGCGGCGCGGCGATTATGCGATGCGCGAGATTTTGCAGGAATTATGCTATGAATATTTGAACAAAAATAAATACGATTATTATGTTCCAGTACCTACATCGCCTGAGCATCAAATGAGACGGCAATTTGATACAATTTCTGCCATTTATGGTGATATTTTGCCGCTTACGCCGGTTTTAATTAAGAAGGAAGGCAGTCATGCCCAGGGGGAGAAAAACAAAGAAGAAAGGCTAAAAACGCCGCAAGGGTTTTTAATTGATAAAAATATTAATATAGGAGAAAATATACAGACAGGGAAAGTATTAATTTTGGATGATATTTACACTACAGGACGAACGCTTTATCACGCACGGGACTGCTTAAAAGAGGCTTTTCCAGGGATGCAAATTGAAAGCTTTTCAATTTGTCGATAGATTTGTTATGAAACGCTTTCATTTTTTGGTATAATGAAAGAGTAAAGAAAAACCGTATAACGGTGAAAGGAGAATCTTATATGTTAAAGTACAATGTTCGTGGAGAAAATATTGAAGTAACTGACGCTTTAAGAAGCTATGTTGAAAAACGTTTAAACAAATTGGAAAAATACTTTGAATTGAATCAAGACGTGCTCGCACACGTAAACTTAAGAGTTTACCGTGATCACTCTGCCAAGGTCGAAGTCACTATTCCTTTACCATACTTGGTTTTGAGAGCTGAAGAAACCACGGATGATATGTATCGTAGCATTGACTTCGTTTCAGAGAAACTTGAACGTCAAATCAGAAAGTACAAGACTCGTGTTAACAGAAAGAGTCGTGAAAAAGGTTTACAAGATTTCTTCGTGGAAGAACCTCAAGAAGAAAAGAAGCCTAGTGAATTCGATATCGTTCGTAACAAGCGCGTAAGTTTGAAACCAATGGATCCAGAAGAAGCAATTTTGCAAATGGATATGTTGGAACACGACTTCTTCGTATTTGAAGATGCTGAAACCAACGGCACTAGCGTTGTTTACCGTAGAAACGATGGTCGTTACGGCTTGATTGAAACTAACGAATAATTGAGTTGAAATACTCGTTACATAAAAAACCTCGCGTTTGTTTGAGCGTGGGGTTTTTTATTTAGAATATTTTTATTTTGTAGATAAACATGTTAAAATTATTCTGTATTTTTAGACTTTACGACATATAAGGACCGATTTAATGGTAAACATTTTAAAGAAACTATATAACGACGATAAAAGAGAACTTAAGAAATTTGAAAAAATCGCAGCTAAGGTAGAATCTCATGCAGATGAAATGAGCAAGCTATCTGATGAACAATTGCAAGCAAAGACACCAGAATTTCGTGACCGGATTAAGAAGGGCGAAAGCTTGGACGATCTTTTGCCAGAAGCATTCGCAGTTGCTCGTGAAGGTGCTAAGCGTGTCTTAGGCCTTTACCCATTCCACGTACAAATCTTGGGTGGTATTGCACTTCACTATGGTAACATTGCCGAAATGATGACTGGTGAAGGTAAGACTTTGACAGCAACCATGCCTGTATACTTAAATGCGCTTGAAGGCAAGGGTGTACACGTTGTTACTGTTAACGAATACCTTTCAAGTCGTGACGAAGAGGAAATGGGTCAACTTTACAAGTGGCTTGGTTTAACTGTTGGCTTGAACTTGAACTCAATGTCACCAGATGAAAAGCGTGCAGCTTACAACTGTGATGTTACTTACTCAACTAACTCAGAACTTGGCTTTGACTATTTGCGTGACAACATGGTTGTTTATAAGGAACAAATGGTTCAACGTCCATTGAACTATGCAATCATCGACGAAGTTGACTCCATCTTAATTGATGAAGCTAGAACTCCATTGATCATTTCTGGTGAAGCTGAACAAGCAAACAGCGACTACATCCGTGCTGACCGTTTTGTAAAAACTTTGACTGAAGATAAGAGCGATGATGACGCCGACGATGATGAAGATCACGGCGATTACAAGATTGACTGGCCAACTAAGACCATTTCTCTTACTAGAACTGGTATTGAAAAGGCTTGTCAACACTTTGGCTTAAAGAACTTGTACGATGTTGAAAATCAAAAGTTAGTCCACCACATCGATCAAGCTCTTCGTGCTAACTACATCATGCTTAAGGATATCGACTACGTTGTCCAAGATGGCGAAGTTTTAATCGTTGACTCATTCACTGGTCGTGTAATGGAAGGCCGTCGTTACTCAGATGGTTTGCACCAAGCTATTGAAGCTAAGGAAGGCGTAAAGATTCAAGAAGAATCAAGAACGCAAGCTACTATTACTTACCAGAACTTCTTCAGAATGTACAAGAAGTTGTCAGGTATGACTGGTACTGCCAAGACTGAAGAAGAAGAATTCCGTGAAATCTACAACATGCAGGTAATCACAATTCCAACCAACCGTCCAATTGCCAGAAAAGACATGCCAGACATCTTGTATCCAACTTTGGATTCTAAATTCCATGCTGTAGTTGAAGAAATCAAGAAGCGTCACGCTAAGGGACAACCTGTTTTGGTTGGTACTGTTGCTATTGAAAGTTCAGAACGTTTGAGTAAGATGCTTGATGAAGCAGGCATTCCTCACGCAGTTTTGAACGCTAAGAACCACGCTAAGGAAGCTCAAATCATCATGAACGCTGGTCAACGTGGTGCTGTAACTATTGCTACTAACATGGCCGGTCGTGGTACTGACATTAAGCTTGGGCCTGGTGTTAAGGAACTCGGTGGTTTAGCAGTTATTGGTACTGAACGTCACGAATCACGTCGTATTGATAACCAGCTTCGTGGTCGTTCTGGTCGTCAGGGTGACCCAGGTTACACTAGATTCTACTTATCACTTGAAGATGACTTGATGAAGCGTTTCGGTGGAGACCGTGTTAAGGACTTCTTGGACCGTTTGTCAGGCAATGATGAAGACAAGGTCATTGAAAGTCGTTTGATTACTCGTCAAGTTGAATCTGCTCAAAAGCGTGTTGAAGGTAACAACTACGATACTCGTAAGCAAACTTTGCAATACGATGATGTTATGCGTATTCAACGTGAAATCATCTACGGCGAAAGAATGCAAGTTATTGAAGCCGACAAGTCATTGAAGAATGTTTTGATTCCAATGATTCACCGTACAATTAACAGTCAAGTTGACATGTTTACGCAAGGTGATAGAAGTCAATGGCGTTTGGATTCATTGCGTGACTTTATTTCATCAAGTTTAACTTCTGAAAAGGTAACTGATTCAATTGAATTCAAGACTATTAGTGTTGAAGATTTGAAGAAGAAGTTATACGACATCGTTGAAAAGAACTTTGAAGACAAGGAAAAGGCTTTGGGTGATCCAAGTCAAATGCTTGAATTCGAAAAGGTAGTTATCTTGCGTGTTGTAGATGATCGCTGGACTGATCATATCGATGCAATGGACCAATTGCGTCAATCAATTGGTTTACGTGGTTATGGACAACTTAACCCACTTGTTGAATATCAAGATTCTGGTTACAGAATGTTTGAAGAAATGATTTCAAATATTGAATTCGATGTAACTCGTTTGTTCATGAAGGCTGAAATTAGACAAAATCTTAGTCGTTAATAAAGAAAAAGGGGAGTTAACAGCTTCCCTTTTTTGTAATAGAAAAAGGAAAAACTATGGAAATTAGTGAAATTCAAAGTGCGTTAGACGAGTTGAAAAAGCGTCTAAATCACTTTAGGGGGTCTCTTTGACCTTGATGCGATTGATGAAAGCATTGAAATAAACGAAGCTAAAATGGCCCAGCCTGATTTTTGGAATGATCAGGAAAAAGCGCAAAAGCTGATCAGTGAAAACAACGTTTTAAAAGAAAAACGTGACTCTTTTTTGAAACTGCAAAAAGGCTATGAGGATGAAAGCACCGCAGTTGAGTTATTGCGTGAAGAGCCTGACCCAGATTTGCAAAAAGAAACAGAAGAAGACTTGGCCACTCTGCAAGATGAATTCCACAATTATGAGCTAGATTTGTTGCTATCAGGCAAATACGATAGTCATAATGCGCTGATGGAAATTCACCCAGGTGCAGGTGGTACAGAAGCGATGGACTGGGGTCAGATGCTTTTGCGGATGTACCAACGTTATTGCGATAGTGCAGGTTTTAAATTTGAGATCAATGACTATGAACCTGGTGAAGAGGCAGGACTAAAGAGTGTAAGTGCCAGAATTGTCGGCAAAAATGCTTACGGGATGCTTAAATCTGAAAATGGTGTCCATCGGTTAGTCAGAATTTCGCCGTTTGATGCAGCTAAGAGACGGCACACTTCTTTTGCTTCCGTTGAAGTGATTCCAGAAATCGATGACAGTATTAAAATTGATATTGATCCTAAAGATCTGCGAATCGATGTTTATCGTTCAAGTGGTGCCGGTGGTCAGCACATTAACAAGACTTCTAGTGCCGTTAGAATTACGCACTTGCCAACTGGAATTGTGACAACCTCACAGGCTCAGCGTTCACAGCTTCAAAACCGCGAAACTGCCATGAATGAATTGAGAGCCAAGCTTTTCCATTTGGAAGAAGAGAAAAAGCGTAAGCAAAAACAAGCTTTGAAAGGCGATCAAAAGGAAATCGGCTGGGGTTCGCAAATTCGGTCATATGTTTTCCATCCTTATAATTTGGTAAAAGATTTGCGTACGGGCTATGAAACTGCCGATGCTAATGGTGTAATGGATGGGAAGCTACAACCATTTATTTATTCATATTTACAATGGCTGCTTAGTCAAGAAAATCCGGAATAGGTGAAAAAATGAGTTTTTTAGGAATTGTAACACTTGTTTTAGTAGCATTAATTATTTTGAGTTTGTTGTTTGTATTTTTTAAAGCATTTATTTTGCTTTTGCCGGTAGCTTTAATTGCCATTGGAGTTATATGGTTGGTTCTTTGGATTTCAGGTAAGAGAAATAAAAATAGAGTACCAGCTAGTGGAACTTACTTTGATTGGTTTAAAGCTAGTGAGCCTGAACCAAAAAATACTAGAAAACGGGCTCGTAATGTGACTATCAAAGATATTGATGATGATAAATAGTTAGGAGGCATTATCATGGCCAGTGAAGTTAAGTTAAGCAAATTAGTTCAAGATAACAGAAGCATTCTTGAGATTTATCAAGGCGAAGAATACATCAAGGATAAAGATGTTTTGGTTTCAGATATTTATCGTCCAGGTCTAGAATTAACCGGCTATTTTGATTTTTATCCTGCACAACGTATTCAACTTCTCGGACGGACTGAAATTTCTTATGCGGCTCGACTTGATCATGATATTAGAAAACATGTATTTACTAAGATGGCTACTAAAGCCACTCCTTGTTTTTTGATTTCACGTTCACTTCCAGTTCCAGAAGAATTATCGGATGCAGCAGAAAAAGCACACATTCCAATTTTGCAAACTAGTGAATCAACGACCTATATTTCTAGTGTCATGACCGAATACTTGCGTGCCCGTCTTGCAAAAAGAACTAGTATCCACGGTGTATTGGTCGAAATTAAGGGTATGGGTGTCCTTTTAACAGGTGCTTCTGGTGTTGGTAAATCTGAAACCGCCTTAGGTTTGGTTCAAAGAGGCCACAGATTAATTGCGGATGACCGTGTAGATGCCTTCCAAAAGGATCACAACACAGTTGTTGGTGAAGCACCAAAGATCCTAAAGCACCTAATGGAAATCAGAGGAATCGGTATTATCGATGTTATGAACTTGTTTGGTGCTGGTGCTGTTAAGAATAGAACCGAAATTCAACTAGTCATTAATTTGGTTAACTGGGATCCTAAGGCTAACTACGACCGTTTGGGCTTCCAAGAAAATACGCGTGAAATCTGCAACGTAGCTATTCCACAAGTTAATATTCCAGTTAAGGTAGGACGCAACATCGAAATTATCATCGAAGTAGCAGTTATGAACTTCAGAGCTAAGAAGATGGGTTACGATGCAACTAAAACCTTTGATAATAATTTGACTAGCTTAATCTCAAAGCACTCTAAAGAAGATACAAATAAGGTGCATCACGATGACTAAACTAGTGATTAACTCGGTGGCATTTCAATTAGGAAATTTAAGTGTCAAATGGTACGGCATCATTATGGCAGTAGCCATTATTTTAGCCGCTTTTATGGCGATTAATGAAGGTAAAAAAAGACACATTATCCCTGATGACTTTGTAGATCTGCTTTTATGGGCCGTGCCGTTAGGCTATGTTGGTGCACGAATTTACTATGTCATCTTTGAATGGGGCTATTATTCGCAGCATCCTGATCAAATAATCGCTATTTGGAATGGCGGAATTGCCATTTATGGTGGTTTGATCGCGGGTTTGATAGTGCTGCTGGTCTTTTGTTATAAAAGAGAATTGCCACCATTTTTGATGCTCGATATTATCACGCCAGGAGTGATGGCCGCCCAGATTTTAGGACGCTGGGGCAACTTCGTTAACCAGGAAGCTCACGGTGGTCCTACAACCTTGCACTTTTTACAAAGTTTGCACTTGCCAGAATTTATTATTCAGCAAATGAAGATTGGTGGAACCTATTATCAACCGACATTCTTATATGAATCATTTTTCAATTTGATTGGTCTGATTTTAATTTTATCCTTGCGTCATAAAAAACACGTTTTTAAACAAGGTGAAGTTTTCATGACGTATCTTCTTTGGTATAGTGTAGTTAGATTCTTTGTTGAGGGGATGAGAACGGATAGCCTATACATTTTTGGTATAATACGTGTATCACAGGCATTAAGTTTAGTCCTCTTTATTGCTACAATTATTTTATGGATTTATCGACGCAAAGTTGTTAAACCTAAATGGTATTTAGAGGGTAGCGGGTTAAAATATCCGTATACAAGAGATTAGTTAGATTATTAAAGGTACTAGTTTAGAAGGATAGAGAGATAAAAAATGACAAAGATTGCAGTTTTAGGTAACGGTTCATGGGGTTCAGTATTAGGCTCAATGTTGGCCGACAATGGCAATGACGTAACTTTTTACGGTAATATTGAAAGCGTTAATGAAGAAATTAATGCTAAGCACACTAACAGTCACTACATGAAGGACTGGAAGTTAAACGAAACTACTAAGGCAACTGGCAACTTGGAAGAAGCACTTGACGGTGCAGAATTGGTATTATTTGTTTTGCCAACCAAGGCTGTTAGAATTGTTGCTAAGCAAGTACGTAAAGTTTTAGACAAGACTGGCAACAAGCCACTTTTAGTAACTGCTACCAAGGGTATTGAACCAGGTACTAAGAAGCTTATTTCAGAAATTTTAACTGAAGAAATTTATCCTAATGACCAAGACAAGATCGTAGCTATCTCTGGTCCAAGTCACGCAGAAAACGTAGCTCAAAAGGACTTAACCGCTATTGCATGTGCTTCAACTGATGAAGAAAATGCTAAGAAGGTTCAAAAGATCTTTTCAAATGATTACGTTCGTTTCTACACTAACGACGATTTAATTGGTGTTGAAGTTGGTGGTGCCGTTAAGAACGTTATTGCTATCGCTGCTGGTATTTTAGTAGGCCAAGGCTATGGCGATGATGCTAAGGCTGCCCTTATGACTAGAGGTTTAGCAGAAATTACTCGTTTAGGTGTTAACTACTTTAACGCTAAGCCAATGACTTTCAGTGGTTTGTCAGGTATTGGTGACTTGATCGTAACTTGTACCTCAGTTAACTCACGTAACTGGCGTGCTGGTAAGCAAATTGGTGAAGGTAAGACTCTTGACTACGTACTTAAGAACATGGGTCAAGTTGTTGAAGGTGCTACTACAGTTAAGGCTGTCCATGAACTTAGCGAAGAAAAGCACATCGATATGCCAATCAGTGAAGCTATTTACCGCGTTCTTTACGAAAATGCAGATGTAGCTACTGAAATCAAGAAAATGATGGGTAGAGCACCAAAGCCAGAAATTAGTTTATAATTTGTAAGCAAAACAATTGCAAAAATTTAAATCTATAGTATGATTTACTTATAAAAAATAAGTAAAGGAGAAAATTATGGCTGATAAATATGATGCAATTGTTATTGGTGCGGGCCCTGGTGGTATGACATCTGCCTTATATGCTACGCGTGCCAACTTAAACGTATTAGTACTTGACCGTGGTCCATACGGCGGCCAAATGAACAATACTGATGCAATTGACAACTATCCTGGTTTCACAGAAATTAAGGGACCAGAACTTAGTCAAAAAATGTATGATACTTTGATGAAGTTTGAGCCAGATTATAAGTACGGCAATGTCCAATCCGTTGAATTGGATGGGGATGAAAAAGTTGTCAAAACTGATGATGACAAGGAATACCGTGCACCTATTTTGATCATTGCCACTGGTTCAGATCATCGTCATTTGAATGTCCCAGGCGAAGAAGAATATTCAGGCCGAGGCGTTTCATACTGTGCTGTCTGCGATGCTGCATTCTTTAAAGATGAAGATGTAGTTGTGATCGGTGGTGGTGACTCAGCTATTGAAGAAGGAATCTACCTTTCACAATTAGCTAAGAGCGTTACTGTAGTTCACCGTCGTGACAAGTTACGTGCACAACCAACTTTGCAGAAGCGTGCTTTTGCTAACAAGAAGATGAAATTTGTTTGGAATGCTCAAACAGAAGAAATTCTTGGTGATGGAACTCGTGTAACTGGCATTAAGTGTCGTGATAAAGAAACTGGCGTAGAAAAAGAAATTAAAGCTGCTGGTGTATTTATCTATGTTGGTGTTTTGCCACAAACTAAACCATTCGAAAACTTGGGTATTTTGAATGAACAAGGTTGGATTCCTACTAACGAGCATATGGAAACCAAAGTTCCTGGTATTTTTGCTTTGGGTGATGTTCGTGATAAAGATTTACGCCAAATCGCTAATGCTGTTGGTGAAGGTTCTGTAGCTGGCCAAGCTGCTTACAATTACTACCAAGATTTAAAAGATTAACTAAATCTAGTAAAAGATAAATAAGAGTTTGCTAATAATATAGTAAACTCTTATTTTTTTTGCTTAAAAGGAGGATAATTAGTTTATAATAGAAGTCGAAGTGATAACTTATTTTTTTACAATGAAAAGTAAGCGCTTTCTGAAAATTAACATTTATTTTAACGATTCTGGAGAAAGTAGGATGGGAAAGATGGTGAAAGTTAAACAACGAATTGAGGATTTTGCTTCGGGTCATGAGCTAAAATTGCAAGAAATTTTAGGTTGCCATCGTAAAGATAGCGGCTATGTTTTTAGAGTTTGGGCTCCTAATGCACAAGCAGTATGGCTAGTAGGCGATTTCAATGATTGGAATAAGACACTGGCGATGCAGCTCACGAGTAATGGAGTTTGGCAAATAAAAACTGATCTGCCACAGACTGGGCAACTGTATAAATTTTTGGTTAAACAGGCTGATGGCCGTGAAGTCATGAAAATGGATCCGATGGCAGTAGAACTTGAACCACGTCCAGGCAATGCGGCAGTAGTTACTGAATTACCTGACAAAAGCTGGCATGATGGGGCCTGGCTGGGACGCAATAAACGCTCTAACCACTTTGCACGTCCAATCAATATCTATGAAGTACATGCTAGTTCGTGGAAAAGACATGAGGATGGTTCTCTTTACACCTTGAGAGATTTGCAGCGAGAATTAATTCCTTATGTGAAAAAGCAGGGATTCAATTATATTGAATTTTTGCCGCTGACAGCGCATCCCCTTGATGCATCTTGGGGCTACCAGACTATTGGCTATTATGCATTGGAGCGTACTTATGGAACGCCACAAGAGCTGCAAGACTTTGTGGAGGCATGCCATCAGGAAAATATTGGCGTGTTGTCAGATTGGGTACCTGGACATTTTTGCATCAATGATGATGCATTAGCTTATTATGATGGAACACCATGCTATGAATTTAGTGAAAAATGGCGTGCAGAAAATAAAGGTTGGGGCGCATTGAATTTTGATTTGGGCAAACCAGAAGTTCAATCGTTTTTACTTTCAAGTGCGCTATTTTGGCTTGAATTTTATCACCTTGATGGTTTGAGAGTAGATGCCGTTTCCAATATGATTTACCGCGATTATGATCGTGGACCTGGTGAATGGAAGCCGGATAAATATGGTGGCAACCGCAACTTGGAAGGAATGGAATTTTTACGCAGACTTAATCGCACCATTAAAGGATTGCACCCTGAGTGCTTGATGATTGCGGAAGAAAGTTCTGCTCAAGTAAAAATTACCGGTCGAATTGAAGATGGTGGCTTAGGCTTTGACTTTAAGTGGAATATGGGCTGGATGAACGATATTCTGAACTTTTATCAAATGGACCCACTATTTAGAAAATACCACTTTAATTTGACGACATTTTCATTTATGTATCGGATGAGCGAAAACTTTATTTTACCTTTATCACATGATGAAGTAGTTCACGGCAAACGTAGCTTAATGAATAAAATGTTTGGGCCAAGGGATAAACAATTTGCACAACTGCGAAATTTATTGACGCTGCAAATGACTTATCCAGGTAAAAAACTACTCTTTATGGGTAGTGAATTTGGTCAGTATTTGGAATGGCGCTATAACGAAGCGCTCGATTGGGCCGAATTAAATGATGAGCTTAATTCTAAAATGCAATATTTTGATCAAAAGCTGAACGAATTTTACTTAAATGAGCCATCATTATGGCAATTAGAGCAAAAAGATGAGTCTGTACAAATTATTGATGCAGACAATAAAGACGAATCGGTTTTAACATTTATTCGTCAAGGGAAAATTAGACATGATTTTGTCATCGTTATTTTGAACTTTACGCCCGTAGAAAGAAAACACTTTTCAATTGGTGTGCCATATTCTGGCAAGTATCAAGAAGCATTTAATACTGCTAGAAAAGAATTTGGCGGCACCTGGGATAAAGACGTTCAGACTATGACGACCAAGCAAGAGAAATTTAAGAATCTGGATTATCAGATTGAGCTAGATTTGCCTGGCTTTAGCGCAATGATTTTAAAACCACTCGATGCTCACATCAAAAGAAGAAATAGAAGAAAGAAATAGAGGAAACAGAAATGAGTACCAAAATGTTGGGCTTAATTTTAGCTGGAGGAAAAGGAACAAGATTAGGAAAGCTGACGAATAATCAAGCAAAACCTGCTGTACCGTTTGGTGGATGTTACAGAATTATTGACTTTACAT
The DNA here is from genome assembly GCF_000980505.1 of Lactobacillus sp. N54.MGS-719. NCBI lineage: Bacteria > Bacillati > Bacillota > Bacilli > Lactobacillales > Lactobacillaceae > Lactobacillus > Lactobacillus sp. N54.MGS-719. The sequence goes on along the minus strand of NZ_LARO01000015.1, from coordinate 22,979 downwards.
TGAGCAATTGTGCTAATTCTGGTGTAAAAAATATTGGCATTATTACTCAGTATCAACCACTTTTACTGAATAAACATATTGGTAATGGGGCAAGTTGGGGCTTAGATGGTCTCGATTCTAGTGCCACTATTTTGCAGCCATATACTGATAATGCTGGAAGCAAGTGGTTCAAGGGAACGGCACACGCTATTTATCAAAATATTGATTATATTGACAGCCAAGATCCTGAATATGTCTTAATTTTGTCAGGTGACCACATTTATAAGATGGATTACGAAGATATGTTGGAAGAACATATCAAAAACAATGCTTCATTAACTGTGGCTGTAATTGATGTACCTTGGGAAGAAGCGTCTCGTTTCGGTATCATGAATTCAGACATTAGTGGCCGGATTACCGAATTTGAGGAAAAACCAGCAAAACCTAAGAGCAATCACGCTTCAATGGGAATCTATATTTTTAACTGGAAGAGATTGCGTGATGTTTTAACCACGGCCTTTACTACCAATGATGACATGATTGACTTTGGTAAAAATGTCATTCCATATTACTTAAAGAGTGATGAACGTGTATTTTCATACCAATTCTCTGGTTACTGGAAAGACGTTGGAACAATTGATTCTTTGTGGGCAGCCAATATGGAATTTCTTGATGGTAGCGACGGATTGAATTTGCATGATCGTTCATGGCGTATCTATTCTAAGAACCCAATTGCACCACCACAAGTAATTACTGAAAATGCTCAAGTTTCAAATTCAATGATCGTTGATGGTTGTTATGTTGACGGTGTAATTGAGCACTCTATTCTTTCGACTAATGTTGACGTACAAAGAAATTCAAGAATTGTCGATTCTGTCATCATGCCAGGTGTAAAGATCGGTAAAAACGTAGTGATCAAGCGCGCGATTATTGGTGAAAATGCTCAAATTGGTGATGGAGCAGTAATCGAAGGAAATGAAGATAAGATTGAAGTAGTCGGTAATTCAGAAAGAATTGGAGTATTGCCAAATGAAAACTAATAAGATGGCTGCTATTTTTAGTAATCAACATGAATATAATGAACTGCTCCCATTAACAGAAGAACGTTCATTGTCAACTTTATATTTTGCAGGGAAATATCGTGTGATGGATTTCCCACTTTCAAGTATTGTTAATGCTGGGGTTAATAGTGTTTACACTTTGATTAACCAAGAAAAAGTTAGATCCTATTTAGATCACTTAGGTGGCAGTAAAGAATGGGGCTTAGATACCATTGGCTCATATGAGTATCTTGATTTTTATCAAAAACTAATGCAAAAACAAGCCAGCGGGAATGCCTATTTTGATGATTTATTAAACTTCTTAAGAACTGCCAACACCCCATACACTGTTTACATTGAAAATAAGATGATTGGTAATTTTGATTTACAATCAGTGCTTAATTTTCACCAAGAAGATGGAAATAAAATCACGGCGGTATTTAAGCGCGTAAGCGAAGATAATATTGCTCCAGATGATCAATTGTTTATTTTGGATGAAGAAAATACCATCATGTCTTGTCAACAGGCTCTTGATACGCAAAACCCAGATCGCTACAACTTAGATTTGAGTATTTATGTAGCGGATACTAAATGGTTGATCACTGAACTAGAAAAGGCCCAAAGAAGTGGTGCTTCAACAGATATTGGTCAAAGATTGGCTAGCTTAGCTGCTAAATATCGTACCCATGCTTACGAATATACTGGTTACTTACACAACATTCATGATTTGGCTAGCTACTACAAAGCAAATATGGAAATGTTAGATAAGAAAAAGCGCGATTCATTGCTGTATGGCAATCAAAAGATTATCACTCGTATTCGAAATGAAGTCGGCACATATTTTGCTAAAGGTTCACAAGTGAAGAATTCAATGCTAGCAACTGGATGTAGAATAGAGGGGACAGTTGACTCTAGTGTCGTTTCAAGAAGAGTTGAGGTTGCTAAGAATAGTCAGGTTAAGAGCTCAATTGTAATGGCAAACTGCAAATTTGAACCTGGAAGCCAGGTTGAATATGCAGTCATCGATAAAAATGTAGTAATCAAGAAAAATGTAACAGTTAAAGGAACGCCTCAACAGCCTGTTGTAGTTAAAAAAGGCACCATTTTAACTAAAGATTTGATTAATGAATAAGGAGACAATCGTGAGAGTTTTATTTGCAGGCGCAGAATGTGTACCATTTTTTAAAACAGGTGGTTTAGGAGATGTTTTAGGCTCCTTGCCTAATCAATTGGCTAAGGAAGGCGTAGATGTTGGCGTTGTTCTTCCTTTGTATCAAGATTTGCCTGAAAAATATCGCAAGCAATTAGAATATCAAGGCAATTTTATTGTCCCTGTAGGTTGGCGTAATCAATATTGTGGCGTGTTCACCTTGAAGCGTAAGGGTGTAACTTACTTCTTTATTGATAATGAATATTATTTCAAGCGTCCAGGTATCTATGGCTACTACGACGATGGTGAAAGATATGCATACTTCCAACAAGCAGTAATTATGATGATGGAACGCTTTAACTTTATTCCAAATGTCTTGCATTGTAATGACTACCATACTGCTTTTATTCCATTTTTATTGCGTGAAAAATGGGGTTTTGTTGGTGCGTATAAGGGCATTAAAACCGTTTTGACAATTCACAATCTTGAATTTCAAGGAAAATATAATGCCAAGACTTTGCCAGACTTCTTTAGTTTAGGTTATGACTGGTTCGACAGCGGTATCGTTAGAATGGATAACGATGTTAACTGGATGAAGACAGGAATTTTATATGCGGACCGGGTTACTACGGTTAGTCCATCATATGCGTGTGAAATTCAAACTCCTGAATTTGGTCAAGGGCTAGATGGAATTTTACGCATGTGTTCACACAAGTTGACAGGTATTTTAAACGGGATTGATTTTGAAAAATACGATCCAAAGACTGATCCAATTATTAAAGCCGATTACAGTGTTTACCATTTGCACCGTAAGTTAAAGAACAAGATTGCTTTGCAAAAGGAAGTTGGGTTGCCAATTAAACCAAAAGTTCCTTTGATTGGGATGGTTTCACGCTTAACTGCGCAAAAGGGATGTCAGCTTTTGCTTGAAGAATTGGATAATATTATGCAATTCAATGTTCAAATGGTGATCTTAGGTAATGGTGATCCATACTATGAACACAATTTGACTGAGATTGCTAAGCGTTACCCTGACAAGTTAAAGGTGATTTTAGCCTTTGATGTTAAATTAGCGCAAAGAATCTATGCAGGTGCCGATAGTTTCTTGATGCCTTCCGCATTTGAACCATGTGGTTTATCACAATTAATTTCCTTGCGTTATGGTACTTTGCCAGTTGTCCATCAAATTGGTGGTTTGGCAGACACTGTTTGGATTTACGATAAAACCAAAAACGAAGGTACCGGTTTTGGCTTTAGAGAATTCAATGGCTATCAAATGGTTCAAGCAATCAAGAAGATGCTGACAGTTTATGAGCAAAAAGATAATTGGCTTAAGATGCAAAAAATTGCAATGAAATCCGACTTCTCATGGAAGAATTCCGCTGATAAATATAAGTGGATGTACGGAGAATTGATTGGCTAAATATTTAGCAGAACACGAGAGAAAAATGCAATTAACAAAAGAAGAATTTAAAAATAGACTTAAGCGTAAATTAAACGACTACTATGAAGAGGATATCGATACCGCTTCTACTAGTGAATTGTTTGCGGCAATTAGTGCAATTGTTAGAGATGGTTATGCACCACAATGGCGTCGTACTCGTATTGCAGAAACTAAGCAAAAAGAAAAACAAGTTTATTACTTCTCAATTGAATTTTTGCCAGGTACTTTATTAAAGAGCAATTTGCTTAATTTAGGCTGGTTAAAGACAGTTAGAGAGGCTTTGAGCGACTTAGGTTTAGATTTAGATAAAATTGCAGAGTATGAGCCAGATATGGCTTTAGGTAACGGTGGTTTAGGCCGTTTGGCAGCCGCCTTTATGGATTCACTAGCTTCTACTGGCTATACAGGAAATGGTAACGGTATTCGTTACAAGTATGGTTTGTTTAAGCAAAAGTTCGTTAATGGTTACCAACGTGAATTGCCTAATGATTGGCTTAAAAAAGAAGGCCACTGGGAAGTTAGAAGAGAGAGTAAATCTGTCTTAGTAAGATTCGGTGGCAAGGTCAACATGGTTGAAGACAATGGTTGGCTGATTCCGCAATATGAAGGCGAAAGAGTAGTCCGTGCCGTACCATATGATGTTGCGGTTGTCGGCTATCAAGATGGTTTGACTAATACCTTGCGTTTATGGGATGCAGAAATTCCACCTGAGGAAGAATTAAACTATCCAACTATTTCAGATCGTCGTCGTGTAGAAGATTTAACCTCAATTCTTTATCCAGATGACTCAAACTACGAAGGCCGTTTATTAAGGTTAAAGCAAGAATACTTCTTTGTTTCAGCTGGTTTGCAAAGTATTTTGGACTACTACATTACCAAATTAGGTAATAAGAACTTTGCTCAATTGTCAGACTACGTTGCAGTGCATATTAACGATACTCACCCAGCAATGGCAATTGCCGAATTGATGCGCTTGTTGGTTGATGAACATCGCGTGGACTGGGATACTGCTTGGAATATTACTCAAAAGGTAATGAGCTACACCAACCACACGATTATGGCAGAAGCAATGGAAAAATGGGACGTCAACATGATGTCAGAACTTTTACCAAGAATCATGCAAATCATTACTGAAATTGACCGTCGTTATTGTGAAGGTCTAAAGGGTCGTGTGTCAGATGCAGTAATTGATCGAACTAGAATTATCAAGAATGGTCAAGTTCAAATGGCCCACTTAGCTATTATTGGCTCACATTCAGTTAATGGTGTGGCTGCTCTTCACACGCAATTACTAGAAACTGAAGTTTTGAAAGACTTCTACAATCTTTATCCTGAACGCTTCAACAACAAGACCAATGGTATTACCTTGCGTCGCTGGCTCCAGATCGCTAACCCTGAATTGTCTGATTTACTTGATCAAACTATCGGTAAAGAATGGCGTAGCGATAGCAATAAGATGCTTAATTTTGAAAAGTATTACCACGATACCAAGGTCTTGAACCAACTTCATGAAATTAAGTTAGACAACAAGAAGAAGCTGGCTAAATTTGTGAAGGAACAAACTGGTATTGAGATTGATCCAACTGCAATCTTTGATGTTCAAGTCAAACGAATGCACGCATATAAGCGTCAAACTTTGAAATTGTTGCATATTTTGAAACTGTATCAAGATTTGAAGGCTGGAATTGATCACCCAAAGAGAGTGATAATTTTCGGTGCCAAGGCTGCTCCAAGTTATGTATTTGCTAAGCAAATTATCAAGGTAATCAATGAAACAGCCAATATGATCAACAATGATCCAGATATTCACGGCAAGCTAAAAGTTGTTTTCCTTGAAAACTATAACGTTTCATTAGCTGAAAAAATTATTCCTGCGGCAGATATCAGCGAACAGATTTCTACTACAACTAAAGAAGCTAGTGGTACCAGCAATATGAAATTGATGGCTAACGGTGCTTTAACTGTAGCCACAATGGATGGTGCAAATATCGAAATCAAAGATGCTGTTGGTGAAGAAAATATCTTCACGTTTGGTTTGAACAAGGATCAAGTTTACAAGTATTATGCCGAAAAATCATATCATCCTAGAAAGATGTATGAGGAAGATCCTGTAATGAAGAAGGCCGTTGATGCGTTAATTGATGGTACGGTTCCTAACTGCTCATCAGAAGGACAAGCTTTGGTAAACAACTTCTTGTCAGATAACGAGCAATTCTTGGTATTAGCTGATTTTGAAGCTTACTTGAAGGCACAAGAAAAAGTTGAACAAACTTGGGCACAAAAACGCATATGGCAACAAATGAGCTTAGTCAATATTGCGCACTCAGAACGGTTTGATTCAGATAAAACAATTGAACGCTATGCTCAAGATATTTGGCATTTAAAGAAACTAAAGATTGAAAAAGTTGATCGCTAATGAAAGTAACTTATGATTCTTGGCAAAAACAATATAAAACTCCTTTTGGAGCAATTCAGGCCAATACTTTAGTAACGTGGGCAATCGCAATCGATCAGCCAGTGCAAGAAGCAGATCTGTGGCTAACTAAACTTAATGAAGATCCAGTCGCCTATCCCATGAATTACAATGATGAGACTCAAAAGTATGAGACTCAGGTAAGAGTTGGCAGCTCCGGTCTATATAATTATTATTTTGCCATTAAGCAGAATAATCAGATGTTTTATGTAGATCAAGGGCTCTTCGGCCAAGGCAGATTAAGGCAGGATGATCACAACTTGAAGCAATATCAATTAATTTGTTATGAGCGCAAGGTACCGCAAGTTGATTGGTATGATCAGGGCGTAGTTTATCAGATTTTTCCTGATCGTTTTGCTAATGGTAATCCTTATGGTGAAGTCACGGGACGCAAGAAGAATAGTTTCTTGTATGCAACTGAAGAAGATACGCCATATTACATCAAGAATAGTCGAGGAGAAATTACGCGTTGGGACTTTTTTGGTGGCAACTTGGCCGGAATTCGAAAAAAGCTGCCGTACCTAAAAAAGCTAGGCGTAAATATTATCTATCTGAACCCGATTTTCTTAGCTACCAGCAATCACCGCTACGATACGGTTGATTATATGAAGATCGACCCCATGCTCGGGGATGAAGATGATCTGCGCGGTTTGATTCATGATTTGCATCAAAATGGCATGCATCTTTTACTAGATGGCGTGTTTAATCACGTAGGACAAGAGAGTATTTATTTCCAAGAGGCTATTAAGGATAAGAGCAGTCATTATTATTCTTGGTTTAACTTTATTAATTATCCTGAAAAATACCAATCATGGTGGGGCGTATCGTCTTTACCTGAAGTTAATAAGAGTAATCCAGAATACCAAGATTTTATATATGGTGATCATGGCGTATTAGCCAAGTGGATGAAGGATCAAGTAGATGGTTGGCGCTTAGATGTCGCCGATGAATTGCCGATGGACTTTTTACGCAATATTCGCAACCGTCTGATGAAGGAAAATTGTCAGGTGATGATTGGTGAAGTATGGGAAGATGCCTCAGACAAATTCGTAAATAGTGAGTATCGGCCGTATACTTTCGGTGATAATTTAACCGGAGTTATGAATTACCCCGTACGTAACTTTATCGTTGGTCTGTTAACAAGTGAAAATAGTGATGCCGAGATAGCGTTGATGAATAAGCTGGCTTTATTAGTAGAACACTATCCAACTAACTTTTTAAGAAACTGTTTGAACAACATTGGTACGCATGATACTGTGCGGATTAAAACAGCACTGCAAAATGATGAAAAGCTGGTGCTATTGGCCTTTGGCTTAATGTTTATGCTGCCAGGCGTACCTTGCATTTATTATGGGGATGAAGCCGGATTAATTGGTGATAAAGATCCTGATAATCGACGCTTCTTCCCATGGGGACGCGAGAGTCGTAGTCTAATTGCACAAGTTAGCAAATGGATTAATGTGCGAAAACAAAATCCGGTGCTGGTAAAAAGCAAGATTGGCTTTTTGCATATAGCAACAGGAATTAATGCAATTGTCAGATATGATGAAAAAGTCATTATGGTTTATTGTATTAACAAAAATAAAGCAGAAACTGTTTTAGCTAAAGAAAACTTTGCTTTCTATTGTTTGCCTAAAACTATTGCAGAAGAAGTGGCAGCTGAGTTAGATCAGACGAAACTCTCCGGTGAAGATAGCATCCTTAGGAAAATACCAAGAAAAGCAAATATAGGTTAAACAAATAAATTTTTAGTTTTATAATTATAAGAGATAATAGAAAACATTGATAGTAAAAAGACAGCGTTAATCCATCAATTATGTAGATTTAATGAAATAGAGGACAAAATGGACGCTAAAGAAATTTATGAAGAATGGCAAAATGCTACTAACTTACCTGATTATTTAAAGGATCAATTAAATAAATTGGGCAAAGATGAAAAATGGGTTGAAGATGCCTTTGGTCAAGATATTAATTTTGGTACTGCAGGGATGAGAGGACGCCTTGAACCGGGTACCAATAGAATCAATTTATTCACTGTAGGCCGAGTTACTGAAGGCTTGGCACGTTTAATTGAAGAAAACGGTGAAGAAGCTAAAAAACGTGGTGTCGCAATTTCCTTTGACTCAAGATATCACTCAAGAGAATTTGCAGGACATGCAGCTCGCGTACTTGGAGCACATGGCATTCACGTTTACTTATTTGATGACTTAAGACCAACCCCTGAACTTTCATATGCGGTTCGTCATTTACATACTTTTGCAGGGATTAACATTACTGCTTCTCATAATGCTAAACAATACAATGGTTACAAAGTTTATGGTGAAGATGGTGCACAAATGGCACCAGAACATGCTGATCGTTTGTTTAGCTATGCTCAAAAAGTTACCGATATTTTTGGTGTTAAAGCTGCACCAGTTAAGGAACTTCGTGCAAACGGCACTTTACAATTAATCGGTGAAGACGTCGATGAAGATTACTTGAACGAATTGAAGCAAGTTACTGTTGATAAGGACATGGTTAAGGCAAATGCCGATAAATTGAAGATTATCTACACACCACTTCATGGTACTGGTAAGATGCTTTACGACCGTGCCTTTAGACAAGGTGGTTTTGATAACGTCATTCCTGTTCCAAGCCAATCAATTATCGACCCAGAATTTCCAACAACTATTAAGCCAAACCCAGAATATCGTGATGTATTTGAGCCAGGATTCAAGCTTGCTGATAAAGTAAATGCTAATGTCATTATTGCTACTGACCCAGATGCAGATAGAATGGGTGCTGCAGTTAGAAAAGCTGACGGCGATTTTAAAGTTTTAACTGGTAACCAAATCGCTACTTTGATGGCTTACTACTTACTTGCTCACCTTAAAGAAAATGGCAAGTTGAGTAGCAACTATGAAATTGTTACTTCAGTAGTTTCAAGTGCTTTGCCATTTAAGATTGCAAAGGCCTTTGGCATTAAGACCAAACATGTTTTGACTGGTTTTAAGTATATCGGTGAAGAAGTTGACCGCATGAACAAGGCTGGCGATGCTAAGTTTTTGATGGGCTTTGAAGAAAGTTATGGTTACTTGTTCAAACCATTTGCACGTGATAAGGATGCTATGCAAGGCGCATTGATGTTTGCCGAAGTTGCTAGCTACTACGCTTCACGTGGCATGACTGTCTTCGATGGTTTACAAGAAATCTGGAAGAAGTATGGTGTCGCATACGAAATCACCAAGGCCATTGAAATGCCAGGTATTGGCGGTCAAAAGAAGATGGCAGAATTGATGAGCAAGTTGCGTAATGAACACTTGACTGAAATTAATGGTCACAAGGTACTCAAGATTCAAGACTTCTTGAAGAAAGAAACTGTTGAAGATGGTAAGGTAACTCCACTTGAAGGTTTCCCAGAATCAAACGTTTTGAAGTACTTCTTGGACGATGAAACTTGGGTTGCACTTCGTCCATCAGGCACCGAACCTGTTATTAAGGCTTATGTAGGTGTCAACAAGAAGGACATTGCAACTGCAGAAAAAGCTGCTGAAGATTACCAAAAAGCTTTGGCTGAACTTCTAAAATAATTAAGCATATTTAGTGCGAAAGCACGTTCGCGGTAGTAAAATATAAATACTAGTTGAAAAGTTGGGCATCAAGTCCAACTTTTTTCTTGAGGAGAAATTTATGATTAAACGACAAAAAGATCGGAAGTTTGAGTTAGTATCTAAATTTAAACCCGCTGGAGATCAAGAGCAAGCTATTGATGAATTAACAGCTGGTTTTAAAAAAGGTTATAAAGAACAAATCCTAGAAGGTGCAACTGGTACTGGTAAAACTTTTACTATGGCCAATATTATTGCCAAGCTTAATAAACCCACTTTGGTAATTACGCACAACAAGACCTTGGTTGGTCAGCTTTACGGCGAGTTTAAGAGCTTTTTCCCACATAATGCCGTTGAGTATTTTGTGTCTTACTATGATTACTACCAACCAGAAGCTTATGTACCACAATCTGATACCTATATTGAAAAAGACTCATCAATTAACGATGAAATCGATCAGTTGCGTCACGCCACGACATCAGCTTTGATGGAACGTAACGACGTGATTGTGGTAGCTTCAGTATCATGTATTTATGGTTTGGGTGATCCTAAAGAATATGCTCGCAGCGTGTTAATGATTCATGAAGGTCAAGAATATGAACGCAATACCTTATTGCGTGATTTGGTTAACTTGCAATATGACCGTAACGACATTGACTTTCAACGTGGACGTTTTCGTGTGCGTGGCGATGTGGTTGAAATTTTCCCTGCCGGTAACTCTGAGCACGCTTATCGAATTGAATTTTTCGGCGATGAGATTGATCGTATTGTGGAAGTTGATTCTTTGACTGGTGAAGTAATTGGCGAACGTGAAAGTATTTCGCTTTTCCCAGCAACGCACTTTATGACTAATGACGAACAAATGAGGCGCGCACTTAAGGCGATTTCTAAGGAAATGAAAGTGCAAGTCAAAAAGTTCGAGGGCGAGGGTAAATTGCTTGAAGCTGAAAGAATTAAGCAAAGAACCACGTATGACATGGAAATGATGGGCGAAGTTGGTTATACCAATGGGATTGAAAACTATTCTCGTCATATGGAAGGTAGAAAAGCCGGCGAACCACCATACACTTTGCTCGATTTCTTCCCAAATGATTTCTTAATTTTAATTGACGAATCTCACGCGACTATGCCAGAAATTCGTGCGATGTATAATGGTGACCGCAATCGTAAGAAGACTTTGATTGATTATGGTTTCCGTTTGCCATCAGCTTTAGACAACCGTCCACTTAAGTTGTCTGAATTTGAGAAACATGTAAATCAAATTTTGTACGTATCTGCTACTCCTGGTGATTATGAACTTGAAAGAACGGACCACAAGGTAGAGCAGATTATTCGACCAACTGGTTTGCTAGATCCAAAGATTGAAGTAAGGCCAATTGAAGGGCAAATCGATGACCTGGTTGGTGAGATTAACAAGCGAATTGATCGCAACGAGCGTGTATTTGTTACTACTTTAACCAAGAAGATGGCTGAAGATCTGACCGATTATCTGAAGGATTTAGGAATAAAGGTCCGTTACTTGCACTCAGATATTAAGACGCTAGAACGAATGCAAATTTTGCGTGATCTGCGACTAGGCAAGTTTGATGTCTTAATCGGTATCAACCTTTTGCGTGAAGGGATCGATGTACCAGAAGTTTCCTTAGTGGCAATTCTAGATGCAGATAAGGAAGGCTTTTTACGTGCATATCGACCACTGGTTCAAACGATGGGACGTGCTGCTCGTAATGCCAATGGTGAGGTAATTATGTATGCTGATACGATTACTGATTCCATGAAGGCAGCGATTAAGGCCACTAAGAGACGGCGTAAGATTCAGAAAGAATTTAATAAAGAGCATGGTATTACGCCTAAGACGATTATTAAACCAATTCAAGATGTAATTTCGGTTACTAAGCCTGCTGGAGATGCTAAGGAAGAAAAATCCGATAGCTTTGCAGATTTGAACTTTGATGAGTTAACAGCCAAGCAAAAGAAGAATATGATCAAGAACTTGCAAGAGCAGATGAAGGAAGCTGCCAAGAAGCTTGACTTCGAAGAAGCTGCTAACTTGCGGGATGCAATTATGGAATTGCAGTCATCATCAAGAAAGCCGAAGACAAGAAAAGGGAAGAATTTTAATGGCAAATGATAGAATTGTTATTCGCGGTGCACGTGAACATAATTTAAAAGATATTAATTTAACCATTCCTAAAGACAAGTTAGTAGTAATTACCGGTTTGTCTGGTTCTGGTAAAAGTTCTTTAGCATTTGATACGTTGTATGCCGAAGGTAGACGTCGTTATGTACAATCACTGTCTAGTTATGCTAGGCAATTTTTGGGCCAAATGGATAAGCCAGATGTTGATTCAATAGATGGCTTAAATCCTGCTATTTCAATTGACCAAAAGACTACTTCACATAACCCTCGTTCAACTGTAGGAACGGTTACTGAAATTAACGATTATTTACGTCTTCTTTGGGCTAGAGTGGGTCACCCAATTTGTCCTAATGATGGCACTTTAATTGAAAGACAATCCGTTGATCAAATGGTTGATCGAATTATGGCGCTGCCCGAAAGAACCAAGATTCAATTACTAGCTCCTGTAGTTCGTGCTAAACGCGGTGAACATAAGGAAGTCTTCAAGCGAGTTCAACGTGCCGGATATGTCCGTGTCATCGTTGACGGCGAAATGCATGAGATTGGCGAAGAATTTAATCTTGAGAAAAATAAGCGTCACTCAATCGATATCGTGGTTGACCGTTTAATCGTTAAAGACAGTATTAAGTCTCGTTTATTTGATTCAGTTGAAGCCGCATTGCGTTTGTCAGATGGTTACATGAACGTTGATGTCATTGGCGGCGAAATGATGAACTTCTCTGAATACTATGCTTGTCCTAAATGTGGTTTTACAGTTGGTGAAATGGAACCAAGATTGTTCTCATTTAATGCGCCATTTGGTGCTTGTCCTGACTGTGATGGCTTAGGAGTAAAGCTTGCCGTTGATGAAGATTTGGTTGTTCCCGATAAAAGTCTGACTTTAGCTGAAGGGGCACTTGCTCCATGGAAGACTTCTAATTATTATTCAGAAATGCTTGAGCAAGCTTGTACCGCATTGAAGATTCCAATGGACAAGCCATTTAATAAATTAACTAAGCGTCAAAGAGACATCATTTTGCATGGTTCTACTAAATCGGTAAAATTCCATGTTACTGGCGATTTTGGTGTTAATGATACAACGCAACCATTCGAGGGCGTAATGGCTAATGTTGAACGACGCTACAGACGACCAATGTCTAAATTTATGCGTGACGTAATGGGCAAGTACATGACTGAATTAACCTGTGCTACTTGTCATGGCAAGCGTCTTAATGAAAAGGCATTGGCAGTCAAAGTTATGGGCAAGGATATTGCCGAAGCTTCAGATTTGTCTATTAATAAAGCATTGGCATTCTTTAAGAGCGTAAAGTTTAGCGAACAAGAAACTGTGATTGCCAAGCCAATTCTAAAAGAAGTAAAAGATCGTCTTTCATTCTTGGATAGTGTTGGACTTGATTATTTGACCCTTTCTCGTTCAGCCAATACTTTGTCTGGTGGAGAAGCTCAGAGAATTCGTTTGGCTACGCAGATTGGTTCTAACTTGTCTGGTGTTATGTATGTCTTAGATGAACCTTCAATTGGTTTGCACCAACGTGATAATGATCGTTTGATTGCATCACTTAAACGCATGCGCGATTTAGGCAATTCACTGATTGTGGTTGAACACGATGATGAGACTATGCGCCAAGCCGATTATTTGGTAGATATGGGACCAGGTGCCGGTGTCTATGGTGGTAAAGTGATGGCACAAGGTACGCCAGAAGAAGTAGAAAAGAATCCTAATTCACTAACAGGTCAATATCTTTCTGGTAAAAAGTTCGTGCCAGTGCCATTAAAACGTCGTAAGGGCAACGGCAAATTTATTACAATTACTGGCGCACAAGAAAACAATTTAAAGAATATTGATGTTAAATTCCCATTAGGTAAATTTATTGTAGTTAGTGGCGTGTCTGGTTCAGGTAAATCAACTTTAGTTAATATGATTTTGAAGCGAGCTTTAGCACAGAAACTAAATAATAATTCCACTAAACCTGGTAAATATAAGTCGATCAAAGGTTACAAGAATATCGAAAAGATTATTGATATTGATCAAAGTCCAATCGGTAGAACTCCTCGTAGTAACCCTGCAACTTATACCAGTGTCTTTGATGATATTAGAACGCTTTTTGCTCAAACCAATGAAGCAAAGATGCGTGGTTATACCAAGGCACGTTTTTCATTCAATGTTAAAGGCGGACGTTGTGAAGCCTGTCACGGTGATGGTATCATTAAAATTGAAATGAACTTTTTGCCAGATGTTTATGTACCTTGTGAAGTGTGCCATGGCAGCAGATATAATTCAGAAACACTTGAAGTAACCTACCGTGGTAAGAATATTGCTCAAGTGCTAGATATGACGATCAATGAAGCATGCAAGTTCTTTGAAAATATCCCTAAGATTCAACGCAAGTTGCAAACGATTGTCGATGTAGGTTTGGGCTATGTTAAATTAGGTCAGTCTGCTACGACACTTTCTGGTGGCGAAGCTCAAAGAATGAAGTTGGCCGCAGAACTGCAAAAATTATCTACCGGTAAAAATTTCTACATTCTTGATGAACCAACTACTGGTTTGCATACAGATGATATCAAACGCTTGCTTAAAGTATTGCAACGCTTGGTTGATGAGGGAAACACCGTTTTAATCATTGAACATAATCTTGATGTAATTAAGAATGCCGACTGGTTAATCGACTTAGGTCCTGAAGGCGGTGATGGTGGTGGTCAAGTTGTTGCCACAGGTACACCGGAAGAGGTCGCTCAAGTTAAGGAAAGCTATACTGGTCAATACCTTAAGCCAGTACTCGAGCGTGATACGAAGTTAACCGAAGAAGCGCAAAAATAAATTAGAAGTTATCTTTTATCCTCAAATAAGTGTAAAATATGTAGCAAGGAGGATAAAAATGGATATTTTTTCAAGTTCTAGAGATAACCGCAGTTTTGACTGGGGTGCCTTTATTGCAGGTATCTTAATGGTAGTTGTTTCATTTATTCTTTTGAGACACCCTGCTAAAGGTTTACATGCATTCGTTTTAATTTTTGCAATCATTTCAATCGTACAAGGCTTAGTATGGCTTGCCGGCTATTCACGTTTTAGAAGCTTTTTCTCACGTAGCTGGGTAGCACTTATTTCAGGTATTTTGGACATTATCGTTGGTATTTTGTTCTTATGCTCATACGATGTAGGTGGCTTAACCATTGCATACTTGTTCGCAATTTGGTTCTTTGTAGACTCAATTGTGGGTATTGCCTTTTCATGGCACTTACGTGATTTCTCAGGTGGCTACTTCATCTTTAACCTAATTTTGAATATCATCAGTTTGATCATCGCAATTTGCTTGATCTTTAACCCAGTTTTAGCAGCATTAAGCTTGGTATGGCTTGTTGCCTTCTGGCTTTTGGTATTCGGAATCAACGAAATCGTTTTAGCATTTATGCATCGTTAATATTAAAAGAAGCCGTAAGGCTTCTTTTTTTTGCTGTCAAAATGAAACGCCCGGGTGTATGATATAATTTATGCAAGGAGGAACTAACGATGGCTGATGAGAAAAAACAATTATTAATTGTCACGGGGATGAGTGGTGCAGGTAAGACTGTTGTTGCTCATGACCTTGAAGATATGGGCTATTTTGTAGTCGATAATCTTCCTCCCACATTACTAGGAAGCTTTTGGGATTTAATCAATAATTCCAATGATTTCCATAAAGTAGCAGTAGTAATTGATTTACGAGTAAAAAGTTTTTACACAGATTTATTAGATGAAGTTAATTCATTAGAGGATAACGGCAATGTCCAAGCAACTATTCTCTTTTTGGATGCTTCAGATGATGTTTTAGTAGCTAGATATAAAGAAACAAGACGTTTGCCTCCATTAGCTAATGATGGTAAGGGACGATTGCTTGATGGTATTCAAGAAGAACGTCACATTTTAACCCCAATTAAAAATCGTTCTAACTACATTATTAATACTTCTAACTTGTCTACTAAGAAATTAAAGCAAAAGTTAATTAATACTTTTAGTGATCGTAAGCGACAACCATTTTCAATTGAAGTTATGTCATTTGGTTTTAAGTATGGGATGCCAATCGATGCAGATATTGTAATGGATGTACGTTTTTTGCCTAACCCATTTTATATTCCAGAATTGCGTCCATTTACAGGACTAGACAAACGTGTCTTTGACTACGTAATGAATAAAAAAGAAACGCAAGTCTTTTATCATAAGTTGTTAGACCTGCTTGAGACGGCGATTCCTGGCTATATCAAAGAAGGAAAAGAGAAACTTACAATTGCAATTGGTTGTACAGGCGGTCAACACCGTAGTGTGTCAATTGCTCAACAACTTGCTCGCGATTTAGCTAAAAAGTATCCAGTCGATATTACTCACCGTGAAGTGAGTCGCTATATTAGAAAGTAGGCATGACAATGTCATACGGAGAAACAAGAATCGTGCGCGTTATTAAAGGCAGACGCCCACGGATAGTCGTAATTGGTGGGGGAACAGGCCTGCCAGTTATATTAAATGCCTTAAAAGATCAAAATGCGGAAATTACTGCAATTGTTACTGTTTCAGATGATGGTGGCTCATCTGGCTCCATTAGAAACTTTATTAACGTTGTTCCGCCTGGTGATATTAGAAACGTATTGGTTTCATTAAGTGATTTACCACAAGAAGAAAAAGATATTTTCCAATACCGTTTTGATTCCTCTGATGCATTCTTCTCAGGTCATGCGATTGGTAATTTGATTATCGCTGCCTTGAATGAAATGCACGGCAATATTTTTGATGCAGTTCAATCTTTATCTAAAATGATGCGAGTAGATGGCCATGTTTTCCCTGCTTCAAATGAACCATTAACCTTGAATGCGGAATTTATCGATGGCACTACTCAGTCCGGTGAAACCGAAATCACTTCTAAAGATAAGCGAATTAAAAGAGTCTGGGTTACCGATACTGACTCAGATGCAGAACCTAAGGCAGTATTACCGGTTCTTGCTTCAATTATGCAAGCCGATGCCGTTGTTCTAGGACCAGGTAGTTTGTTTACTTCAATTTTGCCTAACTTGATGATTTCTAACTTGGGTGAAGCTGTTCGTGAGACTGAAGCAGAAGTTATCTATATTTGTAACATTATGACTCAGCGCGGTGAAACTGATCACTTTAGTGATGCAGAACACGTAGAAGTAATCAATAATCACTTAGGTGGTCACTATATCAATACTGCTTTGGTTAATGGCGCTAAAATTGATATGAGCAAATTCCACCCTGAAGATTATGATGCTTATCTTGAACCTGTAAGAAATGACTTTGAAGGTTTAAGAGCACAAGAATGTCGTGTAATTACCGATGACTTTATTGATCAAAGACATGGTTTAGTCTTCCATGATGGTGAAAAGGTAGCTAAGGAAATTATTAATCTGGCATTTGAAGCAATGTCACGAAAGAGAATGAAGGAAAATTAATGGCTAGTTATGCTAGTGAGGTCAAAAAGGAGCTAACTTCGCTTGAGGTGCATCCAGAGCATGCAAAAGCAGAGTTAGCCGCTTTTTTGCGGATGAATGGAGTTTTAAATCTTCATGATCATCAATTTAGTTTAGATATTACAACAGAAAATCCTGCGATTGCGCGACGCATTTTTAAATTAATCAAAGTAGCTTACGGTATTGAGCCATTGCTGATTGTTTCGCGCAAGATGAAACTAAAGAAAAATAATCAATACTTAGTTCGTCTTAATCAAAAAGTGCAAGAAATTCTGGAAAATTTGCAAATTTGGGATCCTGAAAAGGGATTAGTAACCAGAATTCCTGAACGAATTCGTAAGTCTCGTGAAGGGGCAATGTCATACTTGCGTGGTGCCTTTTTAGCCGGTGGTAGCGTCAATAACCCTGAAACTAGTCGTTATCACTTAGAGGTTTATTCAACTTATGAAGATCATAATGAAGATCTAGCTAAGATTATGAATGAATATTTCTATTTGAATGCTAAAATGACTAAGAGAAGAAGAGGTTATATCGTTTATCTCAAAGAAGCTGAAAAAATTGGCGACTTTTTGCATATTGTAGGTGCATTAAATGCCATGCTTAATTTTGAAGATTTGCGGATTATGCGTGATATGCGTAACTCAGTTAACCGTTTGGTTAACTGCGATACCGCAAATATGAAAAAGACAGCTTCTGCCTCGGCTAAACAAGTTGAAGATATTCAAACAATTCAGGCAGAAAAGGGCTTAGATGATTTGTCAGAAAAATTGCAAGTGCTAGCTCGTTTTAGACTGGCCCATCCTGAATTAACTTTAAAAGAAGTAGCGGATCAGATTCCCGATGGTCCTATCTCTAAATCAGGAGTAAATCACCGCTTTAAAAAATTACATGAAATTGCGGAAAGTTTAAGAGCATAAAAAAAGATCACTTCAATCGAAGTGATCTTTTTTTGCGTAATCAGTTAATGATTACTTCTTCTTGTTGACCATAATTTCGTCAATTAAACCGTATTCCTTAGCTTCTTCTGCAGTTAAGTAGTTGTCACGTTCAGTATCCTTTTGAATCTTGTCCAAAGGTTGACCGGTAGTTTCGTGTAAGATTTCGTTAATCTTCTTACGACTCTTTAAAATTTCGTTAGCTGCAATTTGAATATCAGTTTGTTGACCTTGTGCACCACCTAATGGTTGGTGAATAAGGACGGTTGAGTTAGGAAGTGCGAAACGCTTGCCCTTAGTACCACTAGTCAAAAGGATGGAAGCCATTGAAGCAGCCATACCAATTGCAATAGTAGAAACATCCGACTTGATAAAGTTCATGGTGTCCATGATAGCAAGACCAGAGGTAATAACACCACCAGGAGAGTTGATGTAAAGTGAAATATCCTTAGTGTTGTCTTGAGCATCTAAGAAGAGCAATTGAGCAATGATTGAGTTGGCCATTTGGTCATTAATTTCACCACTCAGCATGATAATTCTGTCTTTAAGCAAACGTGAGTAAATATCGTAAGCACGTTCGCCACGAGCAGTTTGTTCAATAACTGTAGGTACTAGCATAAATTTGCCTCCTAAATTTTTCGTTATATTTAATTAGCACTCATTCAAGTACAGTGCTAATTAAATCACTTCGTAATAAAAGTGTCAAATAATGAGACTTACTTGTATTGAAATTGTATTTTTGCGAGTGAATCTTATATATTATAATTACTATGTAAAATCAAAATTATGTAATATCGGAGGATAGGCTTGAAGTATACAAATAAAATTTTAACCGCTACATCTGCTGTAGCACTTAGTGTAGGTTTGTTAATGGGCTATGCTAAACCTGTTTCTGCTGCTGACGCTAACTCAGCAAGTAAGACAACAGATACTAATAGCTCTAGTGATAGTAAAAAAGCACCAGTTCAAACCAGTACTTCTTATGATTTGATGGTTAAAGTGGGTAGTGGTAGACGCTACAATGTTTACAAGAAGATCAGCAATGGTAAGCCTTCTGGCAAGATCGCTGATGCAAGTGACTACCAATACGCTCATATTCAATCAGATCAAAGTATTAAGACTAGAGATAATGGTACTTATTGGCGTATTTACGTAGACGGCCGTAAGGTTGGTTACGTAAACCAAAACTATTTCACTAGAAACACAATTGCTGTTCCTAAGACTGTAAGTTTGGTTAGAAATAGCAACTACCTCTTTGATCCTACTGATGCAATCAGTTATGTAACCAACAATATGGGTACTGTGATTGATAACCAAGATGTAGATGTATCTGAAGATATGATCGACTGTACTGATCCAGGTACTTACAATGTTAAGTACAGTTATGGTTCTGCTAAGGCAACAGTTAAGGTAACTGTTAGAAAGAGCACCAAGGAAGGTATTGCCGACGCAAGCAAGGTTCAAGCTAAGTCATTTGACGGTAACTTGAAGTCTTGGAAGACTTACTATGGTAGTTCAGCTAACTACGTAACTAAGACTGACTTTGCTCCTGATAAGTCTAAGCATACTTATACTAGTGATGATGGTAATTTAACCTTTAAGACTCGATTCTTCCAACCAGTTTTATTGAGTGTTGCTAGAAACATTAAAGATGACGACTACATTAACCGTGTAGGTCACATTCCAGAAGGTATCACGATGTCAAACGGCTGGCTTTACACTAGCTTGCTCAGCAGTACTACTATTACTGACGGCCACATTGTGGGTTACAACTTGAACAACTTGACTAACGCCTTTAACGGTCAATACTTACTTGATATGTCACAAAGCAAGTTTAACTCATATGTTAAGAACATTAAGGTAAGTCCTTATATTCCAATTGGCCACGGTCAAGCTATGGGTTCTACCGACAAGTACGTCTATGTATTGAACAACAATAATAAAGTTTCATACAAGAGTAACTTCTCAACTGAATTAGTTCAAATCCGTAAGAGCGACATGTGCATAAACAAGATCTGGACTATTAAATGCTGGAACGGTAGTGAATCAGAAGGTCGTTACTTCCAAAACGGCGTAATCGTAAGTGATAACAAGATGTACACTACAACTTACAACAAGGATGACGATCAAACTGAATACTGGGAATTCAACCGTAAGGGTGACAACTGGTATCCAACTATTGTAGGTGCAACTAAGGGTGGCATTGTTTCAAACACTTACACTCAAGGCTTCACTTATGATCCTAAGAACAACAACTTCTACATTGCATTTAACGATGTAATTGCTAAGATTGCCAAGAACGGTGAAGTTAAGGATACTTACCAATTCCACACTGGTCGTGAAATTGAAGGTATCGCAGTAGCCAACAACAGACTTTACACTAACTTGGCACAACGTGCAGAGCTGCTTGAAAGTAGTCAAACTTTGACTAAGTAAAATTTAAGATATAAAAAATAGCGATGATTAAAATCATCGCTATTTTTTTATGCTTTAGTATTAGTTGGCTTGAGCATCTTGATGTTTCTTAATTGTTGGAAGGATTAAACCTAATGCAATTAAAATGATTGGAGTCAAGATGTTTAAGAGCAATGTGAATGGATCTGGTGAGTAAATACCAAAGATACAACATGCAGCAGTAACTACGAAACACCAAATACCAGCAGTGTAAGCTAAACCTTGATGTTTAGTCATTTGATAAGTAGTTTCAAACTTTTCTTGGTGCTTTCTTAAAGCAATGTAAGCTGTGAATACCCAAAGGTAACGAAGTGGCATAGTAGTTGAGTTTAACTTAACCAATTGAGCCATAACAGCTTGTGCGTTAGGTACAAGGGCTTGAATTGCGATCAAACCACCTGACAAGATAACTACCATCCAGATACCGTTGATGTAGGCACCGTGTTTGTTAAGCTTGAGCAAACTCTTTGGAATAAATTCCTTAGCTTCTTTACTACCTAGAAGCATTCTAAGTGGAGCATCGATACTAATTACCAAAGTTGAGAATTGGCCGATTACGTTACACCATGAATAAATGTACATGAATAAGCCACCAACATGGTAATATTCACCAAGCTTTTGGAATGCCATGTAGGCACCGTTTGAAATGTATTCGTTAAGGTTAGCGTTAACTACCTTAGGATCAAACATCAATGCCATGGCAAAAGTACCTAAGATAGCTGAAACCATAACCATGATTGCAAGAGCCATCATTGCCTTAGGGAAGTTCTTTGATGGATCCTTAACCTTATTTACATAAGGAGAAATCTTTTCACAACCACCAACGGCAAATACCAAAATTGAAAGTGAAGTAAAGTACTTAACATTAAATGTTGGCATTAAGTTCTTCCAATTGAAGTTGATGCTGTAAAAACCAGCATGTGGGTTGATAGCTGGAGCTGCGAACATCATGATAATGAATAAGATTGACATGATGAACATTGAAGAACCGGCAACAGTAGCTAAGCCCTTTAAAACTGGAATACCACGACTGGCAACCCAGCAGAAGAACAAGAAGACAACTAAAGTTGCAAATTGAGTCCAAGCAGTAGGTAAACCATCGTACCAATGAGTATTACCAAAAATACCCCAGGCCATGGCTCTCAAACCACCGGTACCCTTACTTGAAATATAAACAACGTGGCAGGCCCAGTAAGTCCAACCAGCGTAGTAGGCCCATTTGGCACCCATTGTGGCGTTAACCCAAGATGAAACCCCACCTTCAGCGTTTTTGAAAGTGGCACCAAGTTCACCAACCATCAGTGCATAAGGAACAAAGTAGAGAAGGAACATTACGATCCAACTGAAGATGACCTTTGTTCCATCAAAGTAGACGTAGCCGTTAACAACGTTACCAAATCCCCATACGGTAGAGAAGGCCATCATTGCCAAGGTCGTCCACATCATCTTTTTAGGATTGTTTTGTGATTCAACCATAAACTATATCTCCTATATTACTAAAATATTTATGTGAACTTTTTAATTATATAACAATAACGTTTGCAAAATTTTAATGTTAATGCTACTCTCATAAGAATTTAACGCCTTATTTTTGGGTAGCTGGTCACTTATAAAGGTGCTTTTATGAATATTATTTTTTAATGTAAAAGATAAAATGATCTTATATATTTTTATATTGGATATTGGCCGATTGTAAAATTAAATTGAACACTTTGTAAAAAATAAAAGCCCATCTGGGCCTGTTTGATAGAATGTTAATAACCACAAAAACTTCTATTGGAGGTCACAAATGGACTCTTTATATTCTACCATGAATCAGCGCATTAAAGGCAAAGACTTATCATTCGAAGAGCGGGTTATTATCCAAACTCGTATTAAAGACGGCTTCTCTCTTAGAGCTATTGTACGTGAACTTGGTTGTTTCCCGTCTACCATCAGCTATGAAGTCAAACGCGGTACTGTTTCTCTTTATCATGGCAAACAGAGGCGGTACAAGGCTGATCACGGTTAAAGCGTTTATCAGGCTAATCGATACCATTGTGGCCGCAAATCAGGCTTCTTGAAGAAATCTGATTTTATCGAATATGTTAACAAGCATTTCTCTGAAGACGACTGGTCGCTTGATGTATGTGCCAATCGCAGTTTGGCTATAGGAGAATTTTCTAGTAATCAAACGGTTTGTACTAGAACCCTGTATAACTATGTCGATCAAGGATTAATGGATAGCAGAAACTGTGATTTGCCCGAAAAGTTAAAACGCAACACTAAAATTCATCGCATCCGCAAAAATAAGAGAAAGCTTGGCCGAAGCATTGAAGAA
>NZ_LARO01000093.1:0-1728 GCF_000980505.1 Lactobacillus sp. N54.MGS-719 | reverse complement strand
GTCACGGCATTGGCTTCATCTCCACTTTACATAGTAAAAGAAAAAGTGTTGAACGACTACTCCGTCGAGTAATCATCCAACACTAGATTAGTATGTTTTGTTTATTCAATAAACAAAGACTTATCAAAAAAAGCCCACCCTTTGGGTGGACCTTCAAAATTAATAATTTAATCTGATTTGTAATGAACCTGTTTCTACACAGTCGCCAAAGCACTTCATTGCGGCATCGTATGTGGACTTAGCTGTCTTATCGTTAGCCTCTTGAAGTTTCTTTTGCAATTTTTCACCGTCAAGATCTTGGACTTCTTGATCAGTTTCAAGTAAAACATGACGACCAGCAGCTAAAGTACTTTGTTTCATCTCTTCAATTGAAGCACTGTAGCGGAATGGGTGCTCGTCAGCAATTGTTGTAATTGCATGAGTAAGCCAGTACATATCTTGAATATCGAAATGTTCCTTAGTATCGCGATAAGTACTTGGAGTATCAAGAATATTGGTGTAGTAAGGAGCAATACCATTGAAGGCATTTGGACCAAAGGCTACCCATTGAACACCAGCGATTTTTTCTGGAACGTTGTTTCTAATTTGCAAGATTGATAATTCTTGGTTACGTTGGAAACCAATTGGACGGAAGGCATGACGGTCTGCGTCTGTACCCTCTAAGCCATATGGATCGTACTTAGTGTGTTGATAACGTGAAGACAATGCATACTTAAAGTCTTCAATAGTAAGCAAGTGTTCAGGCTTTTTTGCAAATGGTAATTCTGGATCGTCTGGTTCACGAACGTCACTTGGGTTAAACAACTTTTGAATATACCATTCACGTGGAATGTTGTATTCATAGTCTGAATCGTCATGGCTACCAAAAATATGACGCAAATTGTATGGATTGCCTTGATGATCGATATCTAAATAATTATCTTTAATCATCTTTTCCAAATCGGCAGAAGCCATTGTGTCGTCGCTATTAAAGTCAAAGTCGGTAATACTGAACCAGTTAGGTGCAGCAACGTAGCAGTCATCAGGCACACGTTTTGCGGCCCAGTGGTGGCCACCGATTGTTTCCATGTACCAAACTTCGTCCTTATCTGAAAAGGCAACACCGTTTGATTCATAGGTACCATACTTTTCAAGGTATTTACCTAAAAGCTTTACCCCTTCACGAGCTGAATAAATATATGGCAAAACGATGGTAACAAAATCTTCTTCACCGATACCCTTTTTATTCATTGGATCCACGCCCAAAACACGTGAATTAGTGGTGCTAGTTTCAGTAGCTGACATAGCAACGTTTGCGGCATTGATGCCGGCTTCACCCCACCAGCCCATCTTCTTCATAGTTGATTCAAGTTCAGGCACAGCGGTGTAACGCATTGGATCACTTGGCAGATCTACCTTGCATTTTGAAGTTACGGATTGATATTCCTTAGGTTGCTTGTCTGGCGTTACAACGATGAAACGCTTAGGGTTAAAAGCGTGACCGTAGTCTTCATTTCTGGCAACTAGAGTTGAACCGTCGGTAGTAGCTTTTTTACCGGCTAAAATTGTTGTACATGGCATAATTGATTCCTCCTATAATTTGTTTCTTATCCTTATTGTAAAACTTTTATAGGTTAAATTATTTTAGTTGAGACTGTAAAATAGTTTGTGTAAGGATGAATGATTCCTTAAATTTATTTCTTTAAACATTAGAAAAAGGAGTTCCTTTCTCGTATGATTGGTTTGAAC
>NZ_LARO01000092.1:0-1731 GCF_000980505.1 Lactobacillus sp. N54.MGS-719 | reverse complement strand
GTATTCCTATGATTGCCGCCATCATCACTTTCATAGTTTTATACATCATTTCCAAAGTTTGGCACAATGAAAAAGCTGTATAACTAAAAAGCCGCGAAAAATCGCGGCTTTTTTAATCCTTAATTTTCTTAATGATTCTTGCCGGTATATCAGCTACTACTGCGTTAGTCGGAACATTTTTACTAGCAACTGCACCTGCAGCAACTACAGCATTTTCACCAATAGTAACGCCTGGTAAAATCATTGCTTTTGCCCCAATCCACGCATTTCTCTCAATTACTACTGGTTTAAGTTCCAACTCTTTTCGCTGCTTGGGCTTCAACTGATGATTTACTGAAATTAGATATGCACCTGGTCCAATTAGCACATCATCCTCAATAGTGATGCCACCTAGGTCAACCATCATTACATTTGCATTAATGAAAATACGCTCACCTAGCTTGATATTGCGTCCATAGTCAGAATAAAATGAAACTCTAATTTCCGTACTAGCTGGTACTTCCCGCCCTATAATTTCACTAACAAGTTGACATACTTCACAACTGCAATGACGCTGTGTATTCAGATTCTGAAGAAGACGTTGATTCTGCG
Organism: Lactobacillus sp. N54.MGS-719; assembly: GCF_000980505.1. Lineage (NCBI taxonomy): Bacteria > Bacillati > Bacillota > Bacilli > Lactobacillales > Lactobacillaceae > Lactobacillus > Lactobacillus sp. N54.MGS-719. The sequence goes on along the minus strand of NZ_LARO01000092.1, from coordinate 1,140 downwards.
CTATTAGTTGCGTAATAAGATCTTTATTATTTGCATCCATTTTTTATACTTCCTTTTTCTTGCTCAAATTAAGTTTAAAAGGTAAGCTAAGCAATGTAAAAAGCTTATTAAGTATCAAATATTATAACTATTTTTTATGGTAAAAAATGGAATTACGAGTTTTAAACTATTTTGTTGCTACAGCAGAAGAACTAAACATGACCAGAGCTGCTCAAAAATTGTTAGTTTCTCAGCCAGCTCTATCAAGACAAATTGCTGACTTAGAAGATGAATTGGGAGTCAAATTATTCAATCGCCGGTCCCGTCATTTAACTTTGACTCCAGCTGGACAATATTTATTAGAGCAAGCAAAAGAAATCTTAGCTTTAACTGCAAAGACTAAGAGTAATCTTCAATCTTCTACTGTGATTAGTGGCGATTTAACAATTGCTGCAGGTGAAAGTTACGCAATGCAAAGGATCATGGACATTTTGAGTAATATTATCCAAGATTATCCTACTGTAAAGATCCATATTTTGAGTGGCGATTATGAATTTGCAGAAAAGAAGTTAAACATTGGTACCGTTGATTTTGCGGTGATCATTGGTAATCTGAACCTTTCTAATTATGCAGCCCTGCAACTACCTGAAAAAGACGTCTGGGGCGTTCTGATGCCAGAAGATGATCCTTTAACTAAGAAAGACAAGATTACCCCAGCTGATTTGATTGGTAGAAATATTCTCAATTCTCAGCAAGCTGAACATATGCATTATTTTGATAACTGGTTTGGTAATTACAAAGATCAGGTCAACTTTATTGGTACAGTTAATTTAAATTTTAATGGAACTTTGATGGTTAAGAATAAAGCTGCTTTGTTGTTAACCTTAGATAAATTAGCGAATGTTTCAAAAGGTTCAGGTCTAACCTTTAGACCTATTACACCAGCAATAAAAGAACCCATAACAGTAATTTGGAAACATGGTACCAATCTATCGCCAGCTGCTAAATTATTTTTGAATCGTCTACAAGCATCTATTGCGGATAAATAAAAAAGACTCAAGATGTAGTGACCCGCATTTTTCGGACACTTTATTGATATTATGCGACTAAGGACTTATTCCGATATTCTATCGGAGTAAGTTCTTTTAGTTTATCCTTAGT
>NZ_LARO01000091.1:0-1732 GCF_000980505.1 Lactobacillus sp. N54.MGS-719 | reverse complement strand
TTTTTATTCAATAAATTCAATATGATTAATATCCTCAATCAGAACCAGATTCCGCGAAATGATCGCCGTATCTTCCTGATAGCCCTCGACAAAGCCCACAATATAAGCCTGCAAGTCATTATCTACAGACAGCTCCTTCAACTGCACCGATACTTTTCTATGTTCACCAAAAGACCGCATTAACATGGCCCTGATATCTTTCTGACTCATCGTCTTCTTTTTGACGTAGACAGTATCTCTTCTGCGCTGCTCCTGATTAATCTTTACCGTGTGGTCACTCAAGTAGAAGCCAGCCCATTTTTTCATCCCTCGATCCTGATAGGTCCTAAAGAATTCCTCAACTCTTTTATCAAACTCGCTACTCATAAGCGTTACCTCCATTGTGGCCGCCCACGAGTTTGCTACGTCTGATCGCTGTCGCTCCTGGCAGCAGGCTAGAGGCCTTCACCACACTAGAGAAGCCGTATTTTTTCCGCAGACTATCAACCGTTTTATCTAAAGTCTTCCGCTTCACCTGCAAATCCGGCTTAACAAACAAGTTGAATTGCTGACTAGTGTCCAGCGACAGATCACCATAATCAACGCCAATATTCCTGACGCCTTCTCCTTGCCATTTGTTTCTAAACAGAGCAATCAGCTGCGTAGTTAAATCATGATTATCGTTAGTCGGAGTAATTTTCTTTTGCACGTTAAAGCCGCCACGCGGATGGTCCGGATCGATCGAATCAAAAGAATAACCAATGAATAAGCCGATTTTACCAGTTCGCAGATCATGCGCCCTGATTCTCGCTGCTACTTGTTCACCAATCTCACGAATGATGATCTCAATCTGTCTTTGATCATAGTAGTCGCGATTCAAGACCTGGGAATTGCTGTAGCTTTTAGCTTTCGGAATGTATTTATTCATGATGATGCTGCGATCGACGCCCCAACTCATGGCATAGAGCTGCTCGCCAATCACGCCGAATTCTCTTTTCATAATTTCCGGATTAGAGTGGGCGAGGTCGTACATGTTGTTGATGCCAAGTCGTCTCAAGTGGTCGGCCGTTCTAGTGTTGATGCCCCAGACGTCTTCGAGCTTAGGGATGCGCCAGATCGTATCAGGGACATCGATATAATGCCAGAAGTCGATCATCGACTCGCGATGCTTAGCCGAAATATCCATAGCAAGTTTGGCTAGCAAGGGATTTTCACCAATGCCGCAGGTCGTGTACAGCCCCAGCGTATCGTGGATATCTTTTTGAATTTTTCTTGCGACATAATACGGATCATCGCCGAAAAGCTTCCACGAATTAGTCATATCGATCATGCCTTCATCGATAGAGTACATGTGAATGTCCTCGTCCGCCGCATATTTATGGAAAATATCTAGCACCTGCATGCTACGCTTGATGTAAAGATTCATATGTGGGTCCACCAGCATCAAGTCAGGTGCTTCTTTTTTAGACGGTAAATTCCTTGCCCGCATTACATTGTGCAGCCCATATTTTTTCTTAGCCAAAGGGGATGCGGCCATGATTAACCCAGACCCCCAGCTGAAATCTGGCTGACGAGAGATTACGGCTAACACCGACTTCATGGGATTCAAACCCAATCTGATTGATTCGCAACTTGCAAAGAAGCTCTTATTATCGATCATGAAGACTAGCCTGTGTGGTTCATATCTATAGTCATACATGTGCATCCCCACCTTACTATGCTAAGCGAATATACGTTCACTTGCTTGATAATG
>NZ_LARO01000016.1:0-36466 GCF_000980505.1 Lactobacillus sp. N54.MGS-719 | reverse complement strand
GTTTAATGATTTTCTTTTGCTTAGAACTAGGATAAAAGCGAAGCTTAACGCCAAAATGATAGGCTAAACTGCTCATTCTTTTCATGTATTTCACCTCCTTGTATTATTGTAATTTGATTATAGCCTATGTATATCTTATAATCAACAGTAAATAGATACATAGTAGACGAAAGGATATTAGACTATGAATAATAAGAGAGACAAAATAAAAGACGCAGGCTATGAAAAACACTACGTCTATAATGCACACTATCATCTAATTTGGTGTACTAAATACCGCAATCAAATCTTTACTAACCAAGACCTGGCTCAAGAAATGCGAGACCTGCTCAAGCAAATAGCTGAAGATAATCAAATCAAAATTGAAAAAATGGAGGTAATGCCTGAACATATTCATTTGCTTATCAGCTTTAGACCATCAAAATCAGGTTCAAGCGTAGTCAAAGCACTCAAAGGAAGAAGTGCTTTTTTATTCTTCAAGAATCATCCCGAAATTAAGCAAAACAAGATGTGGGGCGGACATTTATGGTCACCCAGCTATTACTTTGGCACGGTAGGGAATATGTCTAAAGAAGTAGTAGAAAAGTACATTAATGACCAGATCTACAATGCCGTTAGAGACGGCAAGCCCTATCCATCCCCGCATTAAAATACGGGGATTTTCGGGCGTTTTTCATTAAAAAGTAATAATTGTTCTTCATATGAAAGATGATGTTCCATATTATTCTATCCATAAAAAAACCTTCGCTGATAGAGGAAAATCCATCCGTCATTGCGAAGGTATGATCTACTTTCATTATACAGATTATTTTTAATAAATACTGTCTTAAGTTCTACAAAAATAAGCCTCAGAACTTCTGAGACTTATTTTTTATTTAGAGAGATTTATTATTTTGGCTTAGTCTTCGTAGCTTGCTGCTACTTCTTCATAATGCTTTATTTCGTCATCACTACAACGAACAAAGTGACCTGGACGAATTTCGTGCATGCTACGCTCTTTTCCGTCCATTTCTTCTTTTTGAGCATCGTATGGAATTCTTGTACGACTGCGTTCAACTTCTGGGTCAGGAATTGGCACAGCTGAAATCAAACTCTTAGTATAGTCATGAAGCGGACGATCATAAACGTCGTCAGCTGGCCCTACTTCAAGCAATTTACCGTAGTGCATAACACCAATACGGTCAGAAATAAACTTAACCATTGATAAGTCGTGAGCAATAAAGAGGTAAGTTAAACCACGCTTTTTTTGCAATTCAATCATCAAGTTAACAACTTGCGCCTGAATTGATACGTCCAAAGCTGAGATAGGTTCGTCAGCAACGATAAATTTAGGTTCAACGGCTAATGCACGTGCAATTCCGATTCTTTGACGCTGACCACCTGAGAATTCGTGTGGGAAACGGCTGGCGTGACTTTCGTTCAAACCAACAGTTTCAAGCAATTCTTCTACACGCTTGCTTCTTTCGGCCTTATCCTTAACCAAGTGGTGGATATCAAGCCCTTCAGCGATAATATCTTCAACTGTCATTCTTGGGTTAAGTGAAGCATATGGATCCTGGAAGATCATTTGTGCATCCCTAGTAAAAGCTAATTTATCAGCTCTACTTTTCAGATTTTCAACATTCTTACCTTCAAAAATAACCTCACCACTGGTTGGCTTGTACAATTGCAAAATTGAACGACCAGTAGTAGTCTTACCAGATCCAGATTCACCTACCAGACCAAAAGTTTCGCCTTCGTAAATATCAAAACTTACATCATCAACAGCTTTGGTGACATTACGGCCATTTTTAAAGTATTGTTTTAGATGTTTTACTTCCAAAATTTTCTTTTTTTCTGGCATAAAATTCTCCTTTGCTGCGATTATTTAACTCCTGGTAGTTTGTTCTCTTTTTTCATCAAATCATATTTCTTCCAGCGTCTTTGAATTTCTGCTGGTGGTTCAACCTTTGGTGCACCTGGTGCAAGCAGCCAAGTTGCGGCATAGTGGGAGTCGCTAACTTTGAAAAATGGTGGCTTGCGTTCAACGTCGATCTTCATGGCGTATTTGTTTCTTGGTGCAAAAGGATCACCCTTAGGTGGATCAAGCAAGTTAGGTGGCGTACCTGGGATTGATTCCAAAGTATCACTATTAAGCGTAGGCATTGAGTTGATCAAGCCCCAAGTGTATGGGTGTTGTGGATCGTAGAAAATTTCGTCTACGCCGCCAAATTCAAGGAATTCTCCTGCGTACATTACGGCTACACGATCAGCCATGCCGGCAACAACACCCAGGTCGTGTGTAATAAAGATAATTGAAGTCTTTACTCTCTTTTGCAAATCCTTCATCAAGTCCAAAATTTCAGCTTGCACAGTTACATCCAAAGCAGTTGTCGGTTCGTCCGCAAGTAAAATTTCGGGTTCACAGATAAGTGCAATCGCAATTACGATTCTTTGTCTCATACCACCTGAGAATTGGTGTGGGTATTCGTTGATTCTTTCTTCTGCGTTAGGAATACCAACGGCCTTCATCATTTCAAGTGCCTTAGCCCATGCTTCCTTCTTTGAAGCACCCTTGTGCTTGATCAAAGGTTCAGCGATTTGTTGGCCGATTTTCATCGTAGGATCGAGTGAAGTCATTGGATCCTGGAAAATCATTGAGATTTCGTTTCCTCGAATATTTTGCATTTCCTTTTCTGGCAAGTCTAATAAGTTCTTACCATGAAAGTTGATCTCGCCGCCTTCGATCTTGGCGTTACGAGCAAGCAGGCCGATGATACTACGAGTAGTAACAGACTTACCTGAACCTGATTCACCCACGATTGCTAAAGTTTCACCCTTATTCAAGTGAAAGGACACATTGCGGATAGCTTTAACCTCACCAGCATAAGTGTGAAAATCAATTTTTAAATTTTTAACATCTAAAACTCTTTCTTCTGGCATTTAGGTTAATCCTTTCTATCTTTGTCCTCTTGGGTCAAAGGCATCACGTAAACCATCACCAAGCAAGTTGAAGGCAATCATCAAGATACACAGAACAATTGCTGGGTACCACATTTGGTATGGCAAGAATTGGAAGTTCTTTTGACCTTCATTTAAAAGCACACCAAGTGAAGTTTGTGGAGCTGAAATACCGATACCGATGAAACTCAGGAAGGCTTCGAAGAAGATAGCAGTTGGAATGGTGTACATCGTTTGAATAATGATGATACTTGAAAGGTTTGGCACCAAGTGCTTCCACGCAATCTTCCAAGATGATTCACCAAGTGAACGGGCTGCTAAAACATATTCTTCGTTCTTCAAACTCAGCGTCTCGGCTCTGACCTGCCGTGCCATTGTTGTCCAACTAGAAATGGCAATGGCCAAAATAATTGAGGTAATACCTGGTTTCAAAACAACCAGCATCAAAACAACGATAATTAAGTTAGGTACGGAGGAGATGATTTCGATAATCCGCTGCATCACGTTATCGACTCCCCCGCCTTTCCATCCGGACACTATTCCGTACGCGACCCCGATAGTTAAGTCAAAGAAGGCAGCTACTAAGGCAACAATTAATGAAATCTTAGTACCATAAATAATTCTTTGTCCAAGTGAACGACCTAAATAGTCAGTACCTGCAATGAAGTACTTGTCTTTTGGCACATTGTTTTGAGCGTAAGCATCAACCCATTTGCCGTTTTGCTTAATCTTACCGTTCAAACCGTTAACTGCGCTCATGCCAGGAACTTTGGCTGGCAAGTTAGCATATTGCGGATGTGATTTAACCAAAGTTGCGTTATTGATGAATGGGGTTGAACCAAAGGCAACAATGATCATGACAATAACAATAATTGCGGAGATCATAGCTGCTTTTCTTTGCTTAAAACGAATCCAAACGTTTTGAGCAAATGACAATGATGGACCAGCAATATTTTCGTTATCTTGCGCCTCATCCTTTGGTAAAGGTTCAAAGGCATCTGTAGGAAGGTTTAATTTTTCTTCAGCCATATTGTCTTCTAAGCCTCGCTTTCATCTAATCTGATTCTTGGATCAATCAATCCGTAAACGATATCAGTTACTAACAGAATTACTACTAATCCGATACAGTAGACCATCGTGATTCCCATGATTGTTGGGTAGTCGTTAGTTAAAATTGACTTAACGAATTGTTCACCGATGCCTGGGATGTTAAAGATGTTTTCAATAACCATTGAACCAGTCATCAAAGCTACTGCGTAAGGACCAATCAAAGTAACAAGTGGAATCATTGAGTTACGCATTGCGTGTTTTCTAATAACTTCCATCCGGCTTAAACCTTTAGCCTTACCTAACTCAATGTAGTCACTACTCAAAGTATCAACCATGCTCGTTCTAATGAACCGGGCCGTCTCGGCGAATGGCCCTACCGCTAAAGCAATCGTCGGCATAATTGTTTGGGAGAATTGCCCCCAACCGGCCAGTGGGAAAAGCCCCAGTTTCAAACCGATGTAGTATTGAAGTAGTACCGCTAAAACGAAGTTAGGTACTGACTTACCGATAATAGAAATTACAGTTGCAGTTGAGTCAACCCAGGTTCCCTGGTTCACGGCAGCGATCGCACCAACGATAACGCCAAGCACAACACCAAGAATCAAAGCTTGAAGACCAAGTTGCATTGAGGCACCCAAACGTGAGCCAATCAATGTTGCAACAGGTTGATTACTGTATTGGAAGGATGTACCGAAGTCTCCGTGAAACATCCCGCCGATGTAAATCAAATATTGTTGCCATTCTGGTTTATTCAAACCGTATTGTTCATCCATGATGTGTCGCTGCGTTAGCGTCATCTTCGCTTCGTTAGCGTAAGGTGAACCAGGCATTAACTTCATTAAGAAGAAAGTTACCGTGGCTACGATAAACAAAGTGAGGATCATATAAAAAATACGTTTCAATAGGTATCTAGCCATATTAATTTCTCCCTCATTTTCTTTTTTGCTTTATTACTTAATTTTTAATGTTGTTTTAATTATACCAGATGGATTTTAAATTACTAGAGAAAAGTAAATAAAAATTAAAAAAATAAGAGAAAAGTATGTGCTTTTCTCTTATTTTTAAGCTGTTGTTATTATTTATTGTTTTGATTGTTTGTACTTTATTTGTAGTTAGGTGCTTCCTTAGTTATTTGCACATCGTGTGGGTGTGATTCACGCAAACCAGCATTAGTGATTTGAACAAATTGGGCCTTTTCGATTAATTCTGAAATGTTAGCTGCACCGCAGTAGCCCATACCTGAGCGAAGACCACCATCGATTTGGAAGACAACGTCAGAAACGTCACCCTTGTATTCAACACGAGCTTCGATACCTTCTGGAACAAGCTTGTTGGCTTCGTTAACACCACCTTGGAAGTAACGGTCGCTTGAGCCGTGAGCTTGAGCCATGGCACCGACAGAACCCATACCACGGTAACGCTTGTACTTCTTGCCATTATCTTCAAAGATGTCGCCAGGTGCTTCAGTGGTACCACTAAGCATGCTACCAAGCATAACTGCGTTACCACCGGCAGCTAAAGCCTTAACTACATCACCTGAGTACTTGATACCACCATCGGCAATGATTGGCTTGTGGTACTCACGTGCAGCTGAAGCAGCATCATAAATAGCAGTAATTTGTGGTACACCAACACCGGCAACGATTCTAGTAGTACAAATTGAACCAGGTCCAATACCTACCTTAACTACGTCAACGCCAGCGTCGAACAATGCACGAGTGGCATCCCCAGTTGCCACATTACCGGCAATTAAAGTTTGCTTTGGAAAATGTTCACGGAATTCTTTAATCTTACGCAAAACACCTGCTGAGTGACCATGAGCAGTATCAATAACGATTGCATCGGCACCAGCTTCAAGAAGTGCTTCTGCTCTTTCAAAAGTATCACTAGTTACACCAACAGCTGCGGCACAAAGCAATCTGTTTTGGTCGTCAACTGCAGCCTTAGTGGCATTGCTTGGTACGACTACGCTTTTAACATTAGCAACTTCACTTGCTTGGGCTTGAATTGACATATTCTTGTGCACTACGCCAAGTCCACCTTGGAGAGCCATCGCAATTGCCATTGCTCCTTCAGTGACAGTATCCATGCCGGCACTGATTAATGGAATATTCAATTTAATATTATCAGCCAGTTGTGTGCTCAAATCGACTTCGTTTGGCAAAACATGGCTTTCTGCTGGAATCAATAAAACATCATCAAAAGTTAAACCTTTTTTGGCAAATTTTGTATCCCAATTAGACATTATGCTCTCCTTTTCTCATACAAATAAAAATTATTAGCTATACTTTACTAGGAGATCAACCAATTTTCAAGGGTAAAAATAAAAGCAGGCTGAATTTTTTCAGTCTGCTTTTCACTTAAGAGAGGAGTTTATTGGTTATTAAAAAGATTAGTTTGCAATGTATGCTTCCTTAAAGTTGTAAGGAGCACCGGCACCGTTGTAGACAACGCCCTTGACGGTTGAACGAACCATCCAAGCTTCTTCTGGGTGGTACAAAGGAGTAACACCCTGAGTGCTGATAATTCTTTGTTCAGCCTTAACTAAGTCGTTCCAACGAGTGGTTTCACTAGGAGTTACCTTAGATTCTGCGACAAGCTTATCATAAGTAGAATCTGAGTACTTTTCCCAGTTTTGCGAGTTCTTAGAAGTGTTCAAGTCCAAGAATGAAATTGGGTCTGAGAAGTCGGCAGTCCAACCCATCAAGAAGACATCGTAGTCACCGCTTCCGGCGTGGTCTAAGGCAGTCTTCTTAGGAATGCTTTGAACTCTGACATTGACACCCTTCAAAGCGGATTCGATTGAACTTTGCAAGAATTCGCCGCCCTTCTTTGAAGCATCGTCATCGTAAGTCAAGATTGAGAAGCTTACGCTCTTCTTGCCCAACTCTTTTTGAGCCTTCTTCCAGTAGGCTTGAGCTTGTTTCTTGTTGTAGGTATTAAATTGCTTAGTAGCAGTACCTCTAACAAGGTTGGTGTAGTCTTTACCCTTCACTTCGGTCATGTTTTCTGGAGAAAGCGTGTCGGCAGGTTCTGCGGCCCCACCAACAGAGTTAGCCAATTCTTTTCTATTGATTGCTAAAGAAAGAGCCTTTCTAAAGTTTTCGTTGTTAAATGGTGCTTTCTTTTGGTTCATTTCAAGGTAAATCGTAGATGCAGTCTTTCTCAAAGTGTAGCCCTTTTGATTCTTCAATTCCTTTGAAGCTTGAGGACCAAGCAAAGCTGCATCAAGCTTGCCTGATTGGTACAAGTTGTAGTCGGTTGATGGCGTCTTTTGCACGCTGTAGTTAATCGTATTCAGCTTAACGTTCTTCTTGTCCCAGTAGTTTTTGTTCTTAACTAGCTTCCAGGAAAGGTTTGAACCAGTCCAGCCCTTTTGCACAAATGGACCGTTGTAGACAGTTGTCTTGGATGAAGTACCGTAACTCTTGCCGTATTGTTCAACTGCCTTTTGGCTTTGTGGGAAGAACAACGGGAAGCCCATCAACAGCTTGAAGTATGGAATTCGCTTGTCCAAAGTTACGACCAATTTGTCATCGCCGACAGCTTTAACACCCAAAGTATTTGGCTTCTTTTTACCGGCTACAATTGCATCCGCATTTTCAATACCAGAAAATAGGTATGAATATTGTGAACCTGTACTTGGAGTAACGGTTCTACGCCAAGAATAGACGAAGTCCTTAGCAGTTACTGGATCACCGTTTGACCACTTATCATCTTTACGTAAAGTAAATGTCCAAGTCCTGCCATCTTTACTGGTAGTAGTTTTAGTAGCCAAAGCATTTTCAACTTTAGAGTTTTTACCTAAACGATAAAGACCTTCCATCGTATTGTTCAATTGGGTAAAACTAGTGGCATCTGTAACCTTAGCTACATCCATGCCTTCAATTTCTGTTTTATCCATCCAGTTTAAAGTCTTTTTACCACCACCGGCTGATGATGAACTACTATTGTTGCCACAGGCTGCCAGTGCAGCTCCGGCTAAAGTTACAACACCGGCTGCCATTAATTTTCGGAATTTACTCATTTTCTTATCCTCCGAATATGCAAAAAAGAGTAGCTGATTAAAGCTACTCTTTTCCTGTCAAAGTACTATGAATTTAATCTACGTAAGCATTCTTGAAGTTGTAGTTCAAACCAGCACCGTTGTAGACGATACCCTTGATGTCTGGACGTACAAGCCATGCTTCAGTCTTGTAGTAAAGAGGTGCGATACCTTCTTCATTAAGCAAGATCTTTTCAGCCTTTTCAAGGTCGTTCCAACGCTTAGTAGTATCTGCAGTAGTCTTAGAATCTGCAATCAACTTGTCGTATTGAGCGTTGCTCCACTTACCGTTGTTGTTAGCGTTCTTGCTAGTGAACAAGTCAACGAATGAAATTGGATCGGCGAAGTCAGCTGACCAACCTGATACTACGAGGTCGAAGTTACCGTTAGTTGAACGGTTCAAACGAGTCTTAAATGGTACGTTTGCGACAGATACCTTCATGCCCTTCAAGTTTTCTTCTAATTGACTTTGAAGAGTTTCAGTAGTCTTTTGACCTGCATCAGTATCGTCTGAAAGGATTGAGAATGAAACGTTCTTTACGCCTAATTCCTTCAAAGCCTTCTTGTAAAGCTTCTTAGCTTCAGTTGGGTTGTAAGAAGCACTTTCCTTATCGCCAACTACTGAAGCCCAATCCTTACCGTCGTGGTTAACGACACCCTTAGAAGTTAAACTATCGGCTGGAGTGTTTGAACCACCTAAAGCGTTAGACAAAGCTTTTCTGTTGATTGACATTGAAATAGCTTTACGCAAGTTTTCGTTCTTGAAGATCTTTCTTCTTTGGTTAAATTGAACGTAGAATGTTGCAGCTGTGTCACGCAATGTGTAGCCTGCATTGTGTTTCAAGTTCTTAGTTTGTTGTGCGTCCAAAACGGTTGCGTCAAGCTTGTTTGATTGGTACAAGTTGTAAGCTGTTGAAGGAGTCTTTTGAACACTGTAGTTAATGGTGTTCAACTTAACATTCTTCTTGTCCCAGTAGTTCTTGTTCTTTACAAGCTTCCAAGAAAGGTTTGAACCTGTCCAGCCCTTTTGTACGAATGGACCGTTGAAAGCAGTGGTGCTTGATGAAGTACCGTACTTAGAACCGTTAGCTTCGACAACTTTTTGGTTTTGTGGGAAGAATAGTGGGAAGCCCATCAAAAGCTTAAAGTATGGAATACGCTTATCCAATGTAACAACTAACTTGTTATCACCAACGGCCTTGATACCTAAGCTGTTAACTGGGGCTTTACCAGCTGAAATTTGAGTGGCATTATGAATTCCCTCAAATAAGTAGGCATATTGTGAAGCAGTCTTTGGGTTGACAGTTCTACGCCAAGAATATACGAAGTCCTTAGCAGTTAACTTGTCACCGTTTGACCATTTTGAAGGACGTAAAGTAAAAGTCCAAGTCTTGCCGTCTTTAGAAACCTTGGTGCTAGTTGCCAAAGCATTTTCAACCTTGGAGTTCTTGCCTAAACGGTAGAGACCTTCTTCAACGTTACCCAATTGGTTAAAACTAGTAACGTCGGTAGCCTTTGAAATATCCATAGTTGGAATTTCGGCTGAATCCATCCAGTTGATGCTCTTCTTTGCAGAAGAGTTGCCTGATGAACTGCTGTTACTGTTGCTACCACACGCTGCTAGTGTGGCACCAGCAATAAGAACTGTTGCCCCTGCAGCAAATAATTTCGTAAATTTCATATAATTGCCCCTCTCATTTATGAGAAAATCAATAAATTTCTTAAGTTGTTTATAAGTATATCTGCCTTTTATTATTTTTGCAAGTTTATTTTAATTTTATTTTTATAAATCAAGATAAAAAATAAGCTTTGGCTTACTGCACCAAAGCTTATCAAATATTAAATTATTTTATACATTCCACTCATTCATAAACTCTTCGACGAAATTCCGCATGTAATTAGTGCGTCGAATAGCCTCTTTTTTAGCGACAGAAGTGTTCATTAAATCAGTTAAATGAAAAAGTTTCTCATAAAAATGGTTAATCGTAGTTTCCACATGACCACGATATTGATCATGGTTAATTAACTTAACTGGCTTAATCTCAGGATCATAGATCTTATTGCCGTGTTTGCCGCCATAAGTAAAAGCACGCGCAATCCCAATTGCACCTAGACTTTCCAAACGATCGGCATCCTGAACGTATTTACCAGACAAAGGCAAATTATAATGGTGTTCAATGTTAGCAGAAAAAGACATGTGTTGGATAGTAAATACAATGTCCCAGACTTCTAAGTCATTAAAGCCAACTTTTGGTAATAATTCTTTAATTTCCGCAACTACCTTTTCAGGATCAGCACAGATCTTTTCATCAATCGTGTCGTGCAAATAGCCGCCAGTTTTAATAATTGCGACTACACGACTATCTTCGTGAGCTGTTGGATGATCTTCAAGATACATCTTGCTAGCCAGGTTGGCTACACGTTGACCATGATAAAAATCATGACCAGTTTTCTCATCTTTCAAATGCTCTTTGGTAAATTGAATGACTTGATCAATATCCATTATGCCATTGAGTCCCATGCTTCTACTGGGGTAGCTTCGCCTTCCCAAATCTTAACCAATTTTTCTGGTACGTATTGCTTCTTAACCACAACTTTGAAGAGGTATTCGTTGAACCAGTCGTCATCCATTACGAAGTAGCCCTTTTCACCAACTTTTATGCCCCATGAGTTCTCAATTTTCCATTGACGAGGCTTGCCATCAACGACATCAACACCGACTAATGTCATGGCGTGGGTTGAACCGGATGCACCAGTTTGAAGACGTTCCTTCTTGCTTAGCTTAGTTTCAATATTAAAAATAGTATCAGTTTGGTAAAGGCCCTTGGATAAAATACCCTTTTGACGGTCGCTGTCTTTACCTACATCACAGCCAAACCAAATAGTTTCGCCAGCTTCAAGTTGCTTAATAGCAGCTTCTTTCAAGTTGTCAATTTCAGTGTTCAAGAATTGTACTGGAGTACCGCCTTCAACGTTGTCTTCGAATGGAAGAGCGTAAAGCTTATCAAATTCATGATCTGGTGCGTTGAATAAAACAACGTAGTCATCAAGATCATCGACAAAGTAATTGTGGAAGAAGTCAAGTGGAGTCAAATCACCATCAAAGTGATACTTGCCATCGTCATCCTTAAATTCAAGATCAAATTTTTGAACTGGTTCACCAAAGGCAATCACAGCCATGCGGTAAACTTCGCTCAAAAATTCTTGGCGCTTTTCTTCAATTTCATCAGTCTTATTTTCTTGAGCAAGCTTACGCAAAACAAGACCATCTTCGCGCAACTTCATGTTCAAAGTTCTGTTGAACATTGCAGTGTTGTTAGCAGTAAAACTTTCATCTTGAGCATAAGTTGGCACTAAACCATATTTTCTGATCAAAGAAACAGCCATTGCCCATTGACCACCATCAGTATCTGGACCTTGCATGTAAGTATGAACGGTACGGTCATCAAGTGGACGGTCGGCAGTATTCAAGATATTATCAAAGAAAATGTTGGCACGTTCTACTCTGTCCCAGAAGAAGAGGTAGTTTTGTGAAAAGGTAAAGTTCTTAGCATTGTACTTTTTAGCAAAACCATGACGAAGTGTGTTCAATGCCGCAAACAACCAGCAACGACCTGATTGCTTTTGATCAGTGACGTTGTCAGTTGGAATTTCAATTGAAAAAGTGCGGTTTAATTTTCTTACGCCTTCAGTGTTAAAACTTGCCTTTTGTACGCCGTTATTAACGACCGCAAGTTCTGCTACGCGATTTTGTGGTTCTTTTTCATATTCTTTTTGGAATTTGGCAATTTCTGCCATTGTCAGCTCGTGTTTCATATGAGATCCTTTCTCGTTAAAAATCATTCAATACTAATTGCCATCATTTTAGCATTATTTTTCCAAAAAAAAAAAGCCGCTTCCCAGGTTTGAACTGGGAACCTCCTCCTTACCACGGCGGTGCTCTACCTATTGAGCTAAAGCGGCGTCTTTATTGTAACAAAAAAGGCAAAGATATTCGAAGTGAATACCTTCGCCTTTTTAAATTTCCTAATCCAAGAGTTCGAAAATAAGAGATAATTCGAGGTTATTAAATTTTATATTAAGTTAAATTTTGAAGTTAGATCTTAACAACATCCTTAGTGTTCAACCATTTACTCTTGTTAATCTTAACAATCTTCTTACTGTTAACTTTCTTAACTGCCTTAGCAGTGTAAGTTGAGCCCATGGTTACCTTAGCACCAGTCTTCTTAGCGTCTTGGTTGTAAACAGCAACTTTTTGATTCTTAGTATCTTTTACAACTACGAAAATCTTGTCGCCTTTCTTAATTGAAGGGTCAGTTGGAACAACTTCTGCAGTACCTGGCTTTGGAGCAGTGAATGAAGTAGCTTGAACAACGCCACTACCAACACCGACAAGACCTAAACCGATTACCAAACTTGAAATAACTTTTAAAGCTTTTCTAGATTCTAACATTTTAATAACCTCTTTCTATTTACTCGTTTTCTCTTTACACTTTTACTATAACGCTTTCATCAAAAAAAGTAAATAACTTAGTTAATTCTTTCACAGTTTTTATGATAAGGATATACATTTAAATATTGCTATATACCACCATTTATAAATTATATACATGTATATTCATATACTGGTATTATTTATATTTATGTATTCATATAGTTATCATGTGAATTTGTAAATAACAATTCTAAACTACTTGAACAATATTAAAAATAACAATTTAATTAGTAAAATATTATTTTACTTTTTTGGGCTAAATTAGACCGATTTTAGCCATTTTAGGCATAAAAAATATTTTTCAAAAATCGTATAGCATTAAAAAAGGGCAAAAAAATGGAGGGTCAAAACCCTCTATTTTTAATGCTGTATTTTATTTTAAAAATATATCTTTAATTACTTAATAGTTACCAAAGTGTACTTTCTCTTACCCTTACGGATAATTACGTACTTCCCATCAAAGGCGCTTGATGGATCAACGTCGAAGTCTACGCTTTGTTCACGGTCACCGTTAACGTAAATAGCACCGTTCTTGATGTCTTCACGAGCTTGACGCTTTGAAGGTTCGATCTTGGTATCAACTAAGAAGTCAACCAAGTTCTTCTTTTCGCTACCTGCTTCAGCACTTGGAGCATTCTTCAAACCTTGTTCGATTTGAGGTACTGATAAGTTCTTGATGTCACCTGAGAACAAAGCGTCGGTGATCATTTGAGCTTCCTTCAAACCAGCTTCACCGTGAACGAACTTAGTAACTTCTTCAGCAAGTTTCTTTTGAGCAGCACGCTTCCAAGGTTCCTTTTCAGTCTTTTCAGCCAAATCTTCGATTTCTTCATGGCTAAGGAAAGTGAAGTACTTAAGGTACTTAACAACGTCACGGTCGTCTTGGTTAATCCAGAATTGGTAGAATTCGTAAGGACTAGTCTTTTCTGGGTCAAGCCAGACAGCACCACCAGCTGACTTACCAAACTTAGTACCGTCAGCCTTAAGCATCAATGGAATGGTCAAACCAAATGCTGGACGATCTGCACCTTCAAGCTTGTGGATCAAGTCGATACCAGCGGTGATGTTGCCCCATTGGTCACTACCACCAATTTGTAATTGAACGCCATCTTCCTTGTTCAAGTGGTAAAAGTCGATGGCTTGCAAAATTTGGTAAGTGAATTCAGTGAATGAAATACCATTTTCAAGACGGCTAGCAACAACATCCTTGTTGATCATGTTGTTAACTTGGAAGTACTTACCGTAGTCACGCAAGAAGTCGATCAAATTAAGCTTGCCAAGCCATTCTGCGTTATCACGAATTTCGAAGTTTTCAGTACCAAACAACTTCTTCATTTGGTTAGTCAAACTTTCTTCGTTGTGCTTAACTTGGTCAGCAGTTTGAAGAACACGTTCAGTCTTACGGCCTGATGGGTCACCGATTGCACCAGTACCACCACCGATTAAGATTACTGGATGGTAACCTGCCATTTGGAATCTCTTCAAGATCATGAATGGAATAAGGTGACCGATGTGAAGTGAGTCACCAGTTGGGTCAGTACCACAGTAAAGGGCCAAATCATCGTGTTCAGCCAAGTACTTCTTTAAGCCTTCTTCGTCAGTTTGTTGGTTAATGGCGCCGCGCCACTTTAAGTCTTCTAAAATATCAAATTTTGCCATATTTTTCCCCCAATAAAAAACGCCCCTCGAGAATAAATCTCAAGGGACGACTAATTATCATCTTTAGCCGTGGTACCACCCACGTTCATGCCTATTCGGCATCTCTATTGGTTGATAAAGAAACCACCCTATCAGTATTTCGTCAAAATCGACCTGTCTAGCTCACACCAACCGCTAGTTCTCTGAACGCTGAATCGATTTGCTACTTATCGTTAAGTACGATCTTAACTAGAAAAACGGTTTTAGTCAACCGTTTAATTTAATTTTTAGGTGCATGGTAGGTGAATTCATATGGATCTGACCATTCACCTACTGGTGTTTTGTCTGCATCGATTGGACCACGATAAGTGTCACTATTTATGCCACGTACACGCACTAAATATGTTTGTCCATCAACTGGCTTAAAAGTCATGCCGTATGAAGGATTATGAAAAACTGGATCAGTTACTATTGTTGTGCTTGTACCTAATGCTTGACCTACAAGTCTTTCATTTTGGAATGGAATACCAATAGTGGCATTACCGTTAGTTGCCTTTTGGGTGAACATTAATTCATATTTCTTGGCATTATCCGCTTGAGCTACATTAACTCGTACAGCATCCTTTTCATCGGTAACTGATTCAATCTTAGATGCACTTGGGACAGTATCACTACCATCTTCAATCTTGAAATCAAAGTTATACCGACCACGTAGATTAGACAATCTTACTGTATAAGTACCTTGAGGCAAATTGTAAACAATTTTTTGGCTCTTTTCCTTAGTAAAGATGTTCAATGGATAGCCGTTACTATTAAGTTTCCAACGCAAACTGTAATATTGGTAATGGCCTGGGTAGATTGGCAAAGCATTAACGTCAAAAGTTACTTTGGAAGGCTCATCCAATTTAAACGTATAAGCATCAGTTTCATCGTAGTTGTAGAAGCCTAGCATCCCCTTGATATGATCACCACTCTTGATTTCCATTGGATGATTTACATCATTGACGTTCTTCTTAGTCTCAACTACTGTTTCAAAATCTTTGCGAATCTTAGTTAAATTCGTAAAGTTAGAGTTAACGCTAGCCGTATTAGTTGGGGTTAAATAATAGTTACCCTTGCGCAAATAAAATACTTGGTTCTTGCTTGAACCATAGTTGGCAATTTTATTGCGTGAACTATTGGTCATCGTAAACTTAGCATTACCGTTAATTCGGACACGACCAGCTGCATTAATGTAAAAATGATATTTTTGGCCTTTTTGTAAAGTTTGTCGTTGGCCAATTACCATGTTTGGTTTGCTTGCAGCATTAACTGGAGTAGTCATAAAAGCTAAACCAGCAGCACTAGCAAGTGCCATTGCTAAAATTCTCTTCATTGTTTTCACCTTTTAATCTTTATACTCATATCTATTATTTTATCATTACATAAACAAAAAGGACTAAAGCAGTGCTCTAGTCCTTTTCTTATTTATTTTAATTGTTCATCTTGTAGAAGCCCTTAGCCTTCAAACCATAAGCTTGACCAGCGGTCATATCATATTGAACCATTTCGTAATCGTTCAATATAGCTTGTTGTTCTGAAGTCAACTTCTTAGGATCTACAAAGTGACCCTTTTGGTCAACCAATTGGAAGCCCTTGTCACCATTGAAATTAATGGTAATTGCAGGAAGCTTCTCGTGAACTTCAGTCAAAAGTGCTTGGTAAGGAGTTACCTTACTGTTTGTTTGTTCAAGCATCATAGCAGTGAAGTCACTAGTGTTGACGAAGTTAGTGTTGTGGGTCAACTTGTTCTTAGCACCATGTTCTCTTGCGTACTTGTTTGAGTAAATGAAATAGCGAGTTGAGTGCATTTGAACTGGATACTTGCCAGTGTAGTTTTGTGACAAGATGCTTGGGTAGTGGTCACCGTAGAAGACAATAGTAATTGGCTTCTTGATCTTATCGATTTGACCAATAAACTTCTTAACTGCCTTGTCGGTGTATTGCGTACCCTTGATGTAAGTTGCCATTTGTTCACGAATGGCAGCAGTGTTGAAGAGTTCACCAGATACCTTGCCCATGTATTCGTTGTTTGGATACCAGTTGTTGTAAGGCATGTGGTTTTGAATTGAGATCAAGTTAATGAATTGACCACCCTTCATGCTGTTGATTTGTTTCAAACCGTTAGCATAAGCAGTGAAGTCAGAGTTGTAAGTACTCTTACCAAGTTTCTTTTGATCAATGATCTTGTATTTAGAACCAAGGTAAACGAACTTGTTAAACTTAAATCTCTTGTAGTCTTCTACTCTTGAGTAGTAAGTACCAATGAATGGGTGAACAGCTGACTTGTAGTTGAAGTCCATACCAATGGTTGGGTAGAAGTCGTAGTTTGGTACGATTTGTACATATGGAGTCAAGGTTGACTTGAACATACCCATGTTGAATCCGGTCAAAGTTTCCCATTCCATGTTGGCAGTACCACCACCGTAACCGGCACTAAGCATGCTACCGTATGTGGCACGTTTCTTCATTGATTGGATAAACTTAACTGGGTTTGGAGTTTTTGGATCAATCTTAATTGTTGGGAAAGTATATGGATCAACAAAACTTTCACTCAAGTTGTAGACAATAGTTTGATCCTTTAAAGTATTCTTTCTTGTCTTGTTAATTTTATCAGCAAGTTTGCTGTACTTTTGGGCCAAATGCTTGATTGTAGATTCTGAATAGTTGGCTGGCTTGTTCATAATTTGCAAGTCGAAGTAGTTCAAGAAGTTCAATAATGGCCCGTTAATTTGAATATCACGTTCAGGGTTTCTGAATGATTGCTTGTTGTCAAAACCACGGTTGATGTGGTAGATCATACCGCCATCGTGGTTAAAGCGCATTGGTGTCATGAATAAGAGCAAGCTGAGTAATGCCCAAATACCACGACGTTTCCATGAACCCTTTTTCTTAATTGGAAACTTGATTTCAAGGAAGACACATAATGCAATGACAATGACCAATGCAACGGCAACCATAATGACTGTCTTTTGACCAACCATTGGAAGCAAGGTCTTCCAGTTTACGATTTCGTCAATTTCGGTTGGGTAAATTGGTTCACCACGAAGGTTCAATTTAATCTTGTTGGCAATAGCCCAACCAATAGTAATTACGCTGACTAAAACTGTTGAAGTCCAGTAACGCGTAGTAATGAAGTAGAAGATCGCAAACATTGCGTCGAGGAAGATAGCCGTCAAAATGATGGCGAAGAATCTAGTCCCGAGCAAGAAGATAACTGCATTGATGTCTGTAGCAGTAGTAATTTGAATACGTAAATTGTCTGATTCGATCAAGAATGAGACGAAACTCAAGATGTAGAACCAACCCCAAGTAAGAAGTCTTACTCTGTTTTCCACAACCCAAGCAGTAAACTTGCCCCAGAGATCTTCGACAATTTGCGCCAGATTATCATGTTTATTAAAGAATGTAATTGCATTTTTGACCGGCTTAAATTTGAACAGATATCGTTCATACAGATAGTCCAAAATAAAGGCCGCAATCGTCATGATGATAATCATCAAGAACTTGTTAAATCCGGCGCTGTTAGTGAAGCGGAATGATCTTACAAAGCCGCCGATAATTGGGGCATCCATAAAGATTACAACCGGAATAAAGAAGCGCATTTCCTTAGCAGAGAAACTAACGATTACTTTTCTAAAAATCAAAAATGCGGCAAGAACCATTAAGAATAGAAATGGTGATGTAACGTTGCTTAAGAATCTTGGATTCCAAGAATAAACACCACTACGCCCAGATAAACGTTGGTACCAGTAAACACCGTTAAATCCGGGAACGCCGATGAACATTACAAAGAATGATACAATGCCGGCACCAATCGTCCAGCCAAATACCTTCTTAGGAATTTTGACATTAGCTAAAAACATACCCCATGCGAAGTACAAGATTAGGTAAACACCATAGATGGAGTAGTTGAAAATCATTGTACCAGCGTTAGTGGCAAATCCTACCAAAGTCAATGCACTAAGCAAAAGCAAGTTTTGCTTAGTAGTAATGCGATGTTGCAGTTCATAGATGTATGGCTGAGCCAACATACTGAAGATTAATCCAGCAAGTAGTACTGATGTACTAGTTAGTACTGGGAAAAATACGCCCCACAACTTCCACATATTAAAGCTGCCTGGTCGCTTCATAAAGTTGACCAAATACAGCAATACTAGTGTGACAACTGCCATAATCCAGAATCTGAAGGCCTCAGTTGGATGGACCTTCTTCTTGCTGTAGACAGCCCCAAAGACCATTGGCACAAGCACCATCGTGCTGCAGTCTAGCAGTCCAGGGATGTATCTCATTAAAGTGCTGAGTGGAAGTCTACCAAACAGGCTACCCCATGAGAACATTTGTACTAGCATGAAAAATGCTGCCACAATTATACAGATAATTTGGACAACACCTAGTGATTTTTTATTCTTAATCTCACTCATTTTCTTAGTCTATGTCCTTACTAAAAAATTCTTTTTTGCCATTACTTACTCTTGATCCCAAGCTTCTTCTTGATCGAGTATAAAATATCGACCTTCTTGCCGTGGCCGGTAAAGAAATCTACGATATCCTTCCAAAACTTGAAGACCATGATTAAAGTAATCGCCATAAAGATGATTCCTGCCTCTTGGTTTTGCAGAAATTCATAAACACTGAATAAAAGCATAAACACTAAAGGCGGAATCGTCAAATTTTGCATGATTGCTGTCAGCACGAGGGCCACCAGTAATGTCGCAAAACCAGCCTTCCAATCATAGAACACTGTGATCTGAGCTGCAACCGCAACTCCCTTGCCGCCTTGGAAATGATTCCAGAATGGAAAGCAATGTCCTAAAATCAAGCCGAGTCCGGCAAAAGCAATGTTAATGTGACCTGGAAAAGCAAAGTAAACAATAAATAAGGCAATTAAGCTTTTAAGCAAATCACCGAGACATGTTAAGATGCCCCATTTTTTACCAAAAACAGCACCCATATTGGCTGTTCCAGGATTATGTGAACCATATTGAGTAGGATTTATTTTTAAAAAGATTTTTCCGACAACCATCGCAGTCAGAAAATTACCAAAGAGATAACCGATCAGTGTCGCATAAATAGGCGTCATCAATTATCATCATCTCCCGTGTAGTCATAAATATGGTAGTCTTGCGTCTTATCGCTCTTGAAACTAAAGCCATGAGCAATATTGCGCTCATTTTGGTAAGTTTCGTTATTGCTGATGGTTTCTTTTTCAAGACCTAGTTCTGTGCGAACCTTATCAGAAATTCGCTGCAATTCGCTAGTTGGTTGAACTTGATATGAAGCATCATCAATCATCGCATTATAGCCATGCAGATAGTCGCTAGAAGACGTCTTCGCACAGCCACGATAATTCGTCGCGATCTGTTGCAAAGCGCTAAATGGCAAGTTAGTGCGGACGTTGCTTGATACCGACGTTAAGATCGAATCAAGATTCGACAGCGAACTGACAGAGATTGCCTTTTTGATCAAAGTCGTAATCACTTGACGCTGTCTTTCTTGTCGGCCGTAGTCGCCGCGTGGGTCATCATAACGCATTCTCGAGTAGGCCAGTGCGCCGGCACCGCCCATGTGCGTTAATTTGCCCTTCTTAAAGATATAACCGCCATATTCAAAACTGAGCGTTGGCCGAATGTTAATACCGCCAACATAACGGATCATCTTCATGATTCCGCCCATGTTAACCACGGCATAATACTTAATCGGCACATTAATCAATTTCGAAACGCTGTCCATTGACATCTTGGCACCGCCGAGTTCATACGCGGCATTGATCTTTTCAGTTTGGAAAGAATCGGCATCAATCATCTGTGCCATCGTATCACGCGGAATAGAAATCAGCGTGTAGCGCTTCTTTGCAGGGTTAACTACAGCTAAAATCATGGTATCGGTTCTACCCCGCTTCTCCGTTCTATCCAAGGCACCGGTATCCGTACCCATTAGTAAAACGGCAAAACATTTCTTTCCATTAAATTCACCTGTAGTTTTCACTGCAGTATGGGGATCATAGGTCTTATCAACTGCATTCTTCGTTTTAAAGTAAACAGAAGTAAAGTACGCAATTGCTGCGCCAACTGCAGCTAGCACAACTAAACCAACAATCCACGGCCAAATGTGGTGTTTTCGATATTTATGATTTTGCACTCGCGTGCCTTTCGGATGATATTGTCTTTTTTTCTCCATAAGTCATACCTATATGTAAATTCACATTGAGTGTATTATAACAAAAAAAGCAAATCATCGCTGACCTGCTTCCTATATCTTATTAAAATCGTTACTTATTTTTACTTCAAAGTCAAATTTAAAGCAAAAGTCTTGCTACTTTCTGCTTCAAGCTTGATCTCATCAATAAATGCGGTAACATGATCTTCTTCTACATTTAATTTAAAATCAGTTGAAGCAACATCAATTTCATGTTTTCCATTATTTAAACTAATTTTGTTAATCCCCTCTTCAGTAGGCCAATTATTTGGTAGAACAAAACCTAATGAAAATGGCATTTCTTTATGCGAAGAATTCTTTAGAAAAAAGGTTATCTCGACTTGATTGCCCTCTAAGGCATATGTAGTCATCACTTCAAAGTGATACGGGAATTTCTTATAGCTTTTCGGTGTATCAATTAAAGTCAAACTCACTCGAGTATCGCCTTTATCAACGACAGTCCAAGGCATTTTGCTGGCCCAGTCATTATCATGATTGATCACTGGAAAAGCAATTGCCGTACCCTCTTTAGTCCCTTCTTCGCCGAGATAGTCATAATTATCAGTTACTGATATTAAGTGGGCCACCTTGGCCCCATTCTCATCGACAGAGACTTGAAAGAGAGAATCATCAATTGTTTGCATATTTTTCTCCCAACTTTAATTCTAAAGACAAAAATAGCACTTGAAGGGGGGTACTGTCAATCTTTAGCCAGCTACTGCCACTTTAATGGAAGCGGTTAACCCTTCTACCATGTCACTTAAATTCATGGATGGACGACGACCATTTTTCGCTTGGCTAGGCAAAAATGGAATGTGAATGAAGCCGGCTTTTAGGTTAGGAAATTCGCGTGCGCGCATGTATTGCACCTCGTAGAAAAGGTGGTTGCAGACGTACGTGCCAGCGGAATTTGAGACTTCGGCAGGGATGCCTATTTTTCTCATGGCAGTTACCATCTTTTTAATTGGCAATTGGGTGAAGTAACCGTCGGCACCGTCTGCTTCAATTTCGCCTTCTTTTGGACCCTTGCCTGAATTATCGGGAGTTGAGCCCGCTTGAAAATTAATAGCAATTCTTTCAGGTGTAATGGCAGCTCGGCCACCTGCTTGGCCGACGTTGATGACCATGTCTGGTTGATATTTTGTTATTGCTTCTTTAACTACCTTGGCGCTTTGATAAAAAATCGTCGGTACTTCTAGTTTAATGATTTGATTGCCGTCGATTTCATCTGGCAGCTTCTTTACGGCTTCGATAGCCGGATTAATTTTTTCACCGCCAAAAGGATCGAACCCAGTTACTAAGATTTTCATACTTTTTGTCTCTTTCTTAAAAAAAAATGGCAGTTTTTCTTTGTTTATAATATAATATACTTGTTTCAAAAAATATGAAATAGAATAATATATTAAAATTTTTGGAGCAAGTTGATGAAAAAAGGCATCCCTTCCGGGGATGTCTTTTTTTACCCTAAAAAATAAAAGAACTCCGAAAATTCGAAGTCCTTTTTGTGTGAATAACCACTATTTAATTAGTCGTCCAACTTTTCCTTGTTAACAACATCAAGGTTTTCGTCGAATGTGTAAACCACTGGTTCACCAGTCTTCATTTCGAGGTTCATGATGTCGTCGTCAGAAATGTTTTCGATGTACTTAGTCAAAGCACGAAGTGAGTTACCGTGAGCTGCGATAATTACATTCTTGCCATCAAGTAAGTCTGGAGCAATGTGATCTTCCCAGAATGGCATTACACGGTCAAGACATACGTGTAAGTTTTCTGCCTTAGGCACGATGTGTGGGTCCAAGTTTGCGTAACGACGGTCGTGAGCTTGGCTGTACTTGTTGTCGTCATCAATAGCTGGTGGCAAAACATCGTATGAACGACGCCAAATGTGAACTTGTTCATCGCCGTACTTTTCAGCAGTCTTCTTCTTGTTCAAACCTTGAAGAGCACCGTAGTGACGTTCGTTAAGTCTCCAGGTCTTAGTTTCTGGAATCCAAAGTTGGCCACTTTCTTCAAGTGCGTAGTGCAAAGTCTTGATAGCACGAGTTAATAATGAAGTGTAAGCTTGGTCAAATTCAAGACCGTGTTCCTTGATTAAACGACCAGCCTTCTTAGCTTCTTCAACACCTTTTTCTGAAAGGTTAACGTCAACCCAACCAGTAAATTGGTTTGAAAGGTTCCATTCACTTTGACCGTGACGGATTAAAACTAATTTTGACATGAAATATCTCCTTTTAAATTCAATGTTTCACCCATATTTTACACATTTCGCAGTTTTTTTCATAGAGATATGACAAAAAAACATTAATTTTTAGACATTGTTTCAAATATTTACCCTTTTGTGCTAACTTAGAACAGAAAATATTAATCAAAAAAGAAGTGCGGAATTATGGTATTCAAAAATAAAAAAATTATCATCGGCCTCATTGGCATTTTTGTCTTGCTGTTAGCAGGCTGTTCAAATAATAAATCTACTACTAAAAAAGAAAATACTTTGCCAAGTGCCAAAACGATTTTGACTAAGGCGCAAAATACCAAGTTCGATTCGATGCATACTACTTGGAACGAAACTGAAAATGGGCAAACGATTCAAAAAGCAGAAGCTCAATACGTTAAGGATCCAACAGTCATCTACGCTAATGTGGCCACAGCTTCCAACCACTATAAGATGTGGATTGAAGGTAAAAACAACTACATCCAAATGAAAGGCACCAGTTCTAGTCACTGGTTTAAGACCAAACTAGGCAAAAGCAGTTCATATGCTGTATTAACAGACAGTTTAGACAACATGCTTGATCCATTCGTTGCTACCAGCAAGAGTTTTAAAGTTAAACCCAATGGCAACGATTACGTCCTCTCTTATAAAGGAAACAATAAGAAAATTTGGAACGCCATCGTTTCCGATTCTGCGATCACTGCTTTGATCGGTATCGATTTAGACAACGTGAAACCAATCAATAATGAAATCAAAATCGACGTTGATAAAAGCTACCACATCACCGATGTAAAGGTGCTCTCTACTTATAAAGACGAAGGTCAAAAGAGAACCTTCACGATGAATGCTGATCAAATTGACCAGATCAAGAACTTAGAGGTTCCTGCCAATGTTAAAAAAGGCGCAGTCGATTTAGGAAAAATGAGCACGAACAATTAATACTAAGTCCGAATCCAAAGAGATTCGGGCTTTTTTCGTATATAATAATAGGTGTAACTATAGGAGAAAAATTATGAATACAAAACTTAAAAAAGCATTTATTGGTATTTCACTCGCTACCCTATTCTTACTGGGTGGCTGCAGTCAGCAAAAGAAAAACACTGCCGACCCAGTTTTAACTAAAAGTCAGGTAGTGCAAAAGGCTAAAAAGAGCTTCAGAAGTGGCCAAGTCATCCAATCTGTTACCTTGGGCACTGACACTTCTAGCCAAGTAGCCTTGGCAAGCACTACCTTTGGTGGCGAATCAACTGTCTACCATATTACTAACCAAACAACCAGCAAGGGCAAGACTCGTTCAAGCGAAGAATGGGTCAACCTGAACAACGTCTACATCAATGGTCGTGATACTTGGTACAAGGCTGATCTTGAAAAATTAACGGGTCACTCATACGCAGATTTGACTGACGCGATTATGAATAATCGTTTGATCCATAATCCAAGCGACACTTTGGTTAACGCCTACAAGATGAAACGTAATAAGAAGGAAAAGACTTACACTTTGACTGCTAATATCAAAGACAAGGACTTAATGAAAAAAGCAGCAGCGCCAGTCTTTAATACTGTGGCTCAAAGCTCCAACCAAGCTAAGGTCTTTAAGCAAATTCAAAAATATGGCAAGTACAAGAATATGACCGTTAAGACTGTGGTTAGAGACAACAAATTGGCTGGCTTCAACGTATTCGTTAACATGAAGCTTGGCAAGATGATGACCGTTAAGGTTGGTCAAAGTTACGGCAACTTTGGTAACCACGACTTCTTAAGAGTGCCAACTTCCGCAACTAATGCTAAGCCATTGCCAACAACTGATAATAATAGTAAGAAAAAGTAGAGGTTGAATTATGAAATTAGGAATTATCGGAAGTGGAATGATCGTCCACGATTTTTTGAAGACTGCTGATAAGATCAACAATCTAGAACTCACAGCAATTTCATCAACTGTCCGTAGCAAAGATATTGCTCGGGAATTAGCTAACCAATATGGCATTAAGAAAACCTACACTGATAACGAAAAAATGATGGTAGATCCAGATGTCGATACGGTTTACGTGGCTGTGCCAAACTTCTTGCACTATGAGATTGCCAAAGAAGCATTAGAGCATGGTAAAAACGTAATCTGCGAAAAGCCATTTGTCGAAAGCACTGAACAAGCAAAAGAATTGAAGCAGCTTGCCGACGAAAAAGATTTGATCATTCTTGAAGCAATTACCAATCTTTACTTAGAGAACTTCAAGCAAATTCAAAAAGAGCTCAAGAATATTGCCCCAATTCATATCGTGAACATGAACTATACGCAATACTCAAGCCGTTATGATGCTTTCCTTGAAGGCAAGATTGCACCAGTCTTTGATCCAAATAAAGATGGTGGTGCCTTGATGGATTTAAACATTTACAACATCCATCTTTTAGCGGCTTTGTTCGGCTTGCCTGATAAGGTTCAATATTACGCCAACATGCAAAAAGGCGTTGATACATCAGGTATCTTGCACTTGTCCTACCCTGACAAACAAGCATCCCTCACCGCATCAAAGGACAGCTACGTAACGCCACGTTCATTCATCGAAGGTGAAAAAGGCAGCATCTATATCGATGGCTCAACTGGCGAACTTAACAACTTTACAGTACAAATGCGAGGCAAAGAACCTAAGCGTTACAACTTGAATAAATACGACCACCGTATGACGAGCGAGTTTAATGCGTTTAGTGAGATCATCGATAATCATGATACGGTGAAAGCTGATGAAGCATTTGTGAATACGCTTGAGTCAATGCAAATTTTGACTGCTGCAAGAAATTCTGAGGAATAAAAAATTAAACTAAAAAAGATTGGTTATCTTCGCTACAAAAGCGTTGATAACCAATCTTTTATTTTTGCTCTCTAATCTCTTTCCAAAAGCCAATCCAAAATATTCATCTTCTGAATACCATCATAATTAGCATCCTTATTCAAAGTATCCATCGTCAATAAATACTTCGGATAAGAATCATGGATTTGTTTCAACGGACGTAATTCTCTTTCCAGCACTTTTTCGTCTAATGTAGTCAAAGCAACTTGGAAATATCTTGCTTCATTTTTGACATTCAATGCCACAAAATCAACTTCCAAATCATTGCTTCGACCGACATAAACATGCGGATATCTGCGCTTCAATTCCAAAAAGACAATGTTCTCGATGATGTGACCATAATCTTGTTGGTGATCTGGTAAAAGCAAACGCCGCAAGCCCAAATCAACAGCATAATATTTACTGTTAGCACGTAAAATCGAACGGCCGTGAATATCATATGGCTTAGCTTCGTACATTAGCAAGCTGTTCAGAATGCCTTCCACATATCGGTCAATCGTCTTATTGTCTGCTGACAGCTTAGCACTTTTCAAGGTATTAGCAATATTGCTAATCGAAATTGCACTACCAATATCACTAAACAAAGTACGGATTACTCTCTCCAAAACAGGGACATCCCTCACTTTAAGTCTGGTAACAATGTCAGTTAAAACAATTGTCGAATAGATTCCCTGCAGATATTCCATTCTTTCTTGTTCATCTTGGACAAACAATGTATAAGGAAATGAGCTCTTCAAATACTCATTGAACATATCTGTATCGTTAGTGAATAAATCGTTCTGCTTGTGCCATTCCACAAATTCCTTGAAAGATAGTGGCAACATATTTATTTGCACATAGCGACCCGTCAGCAATGTCGCAATTTCACCACTCAAGAAATAAGCGTTAGAGCCTGTGATGTATAAATCCACGTTGTCTTTAATGAACAATGAGTCAACTACTTTTTCGAAATCAGTAACGTGCTGAATTTCATCCAAAAAAATGTAGGTCATCTTGCCATCATCAAGACGATTGGTTAAATATTTATACAAAGCATACGGATCGCGCAAAGATTCATTAGCCATATCTTCAAAATTAATGGTGATTATCTGCTCAGGTGCTACACCACTAGACCGAAGATATTCTTGAAACTGCGAAAATAAAATTGTTTTTCCGGATCTTCTAACACCAGAAACGACTTTGATAATTTGTTTTCCTTGATGTCTCTTTAAAAAATCGAGGTATTCAGTTCTAGCAACGTATCGTTTTTCTACCATATTATTCACTTCCTTGCACTAATTTTATCAACCATTTGGAATACGTTCCAAATAAACTCCATTTTCGCCTCTCATTTGGAATACATTCCAAGCAAAAAAGCCATCCAAATGGATGACTTTCTACAAACTATTCATGACTCAACAAATTCCGTACCTGATCAGCATCCTTGAATTCACCAGAGAAGACCAAAACATCCCCCGGCTCAATCACAGTCCAGCCGTGCGGAGCCAGCCACTGATCTCCACGCCAAATTCGACTGACCGTAATCTTGTCGATAAAGTCCAAATCGGCCAAAGGACGCCCAGTGTAATGCGTATTCGTAACCTTAACTGAGTAAAGCACATTCTTCGTATCAGTAAGAATCCGGTAAACAGTCGGTGACTCAATCAACGCACGCATCAAGGCAGAACGAATATTGGTAAAGTTGAAAATTTCAATATCTCTTTGATGAAATTCGTCAACAATATCGCTATCAACCTGACTGAGTCGTGCAATTACACGCTCTACTCCAGCTTCTCTAGCATCCCTTGCCAAATCGGCATTGTTCTCATCTTGGTGACTCGCAGCCACAAAGATATCACAATCATATGCGCCAGCCTTTTCCAGCGTCTTTGTATCCAAGTCAGGTAATAAAGTAATATTCTCAACTCGGCTGTCGTAAGTTTCATAGTCGACCTTATTAGCAGTGAAAATCTTGACTGAGTACCAATTATCGTGCAAATCGTGTGCAACCGGCACCGTGAAGGCGTTGGCCCCAATAAAGGTAACGGTCTTCTTGATTCTGTCTTCCGGTGACAAAACGAAGCTTGAATTAAAGACAATCGGACTCAAAATACATACGATAACTGCGGCCAAAATAAAGGCATCGGATTGCATTGAAGTAATGGCGTGCAATCTTCTCGCAACTTGCAAGGTTGGCAAAACAATCGTAATGGTTGTAGCAGTTAAGAAGCCGCCGGCAAAAGCATTGCGCTTTTCAAAGAATCTCATGTAGGTTAAAACAACCGGCAACTTGGCGAGCAATAAGAAAATAACCAAGACTGGCAAAAGCATTAAGGCTGAGGGATGGGTCAAGAATGAACGCAAATTCAATCTTACCCCTGTCATAATGAAGAAAATAGGAATAAAAAAGCCATAACCAATTGAGGTCAACTTATCCTTAGTTGCTTCACTTGGTTCAAGCAGCTTCATGACCATCCCAGCCAAAAAGGCACCTAAGATGTTCTCAGCCCCAACAGTTTCGGCAACAGTAACTAGTGCAAAAATTAAGAAAAATGCCAAACGAATATCTAGTTGCGTCGTTGCCTTAGTTACCTTGGCAAACCACAAATATGGTTGCTTAAATCTACGCAAAAGAAAAATTGCGGCCAAAAACAGCAAGATAATCAACCATAATTGTCCTGCATTACCACCGTTGATTGATGCATAAATGGTAAGCAAAAGCAGTGGAATAACTTCACCAAGAACAGCCGTCAACAGGATCGTCTGGCCAATTGGCCGACCCAAAATGTCCTTTTCCTTCAAGGTGGCAATCACCACGCCTAGAGCAACGGTCATCAAGATAATCGCAGCCAGCATAACTTCGCTGAACAAACCGATCCATTTCAAAACAAAGGCCAAGGCCACAGCCATGACGACGATTCCACTAAAGGCAATCACGGCTGTCTTCAGCGGATCAACCATTTTTCCGGCTTGTGATCTCCCCCTCGGATTATTCTTTCTTTGCAATAAATCGAAGTCGATTTCCATCCCTGATAAAAACATCAGTAAGATCACGCCCAGATTAGACAAAAAAGTCAGATCGTGCGTCGAAAAAATCAGGTTGAAACCACTCGATCCCATGATAATCCCCACGATAATTTCGGCTACCGCGGTTGGGACATTGCTAATTTGAAAACGAGCCATAAATATTGGAATGATTAATGCCAATAATACGACTAAGAATAGCGATAATTGTGCCATTTCTCTCCCCTTTTCTCATTCAATCAACAGCAATTATACAAAAAAACGCGCCCCATTCCCATAATTTTAGGAATAAGACGTGTTTTTCTCTTAATTTACGTCACTTGCTAAAACATATTGTGTAGCATTAAGTGCGTAGTACTTTTGACCTTTAATAGTAATCTTGCTGCCGTAGACTAATACTCGGCTGCCCTTCTTGACCTTGTTTTGCTTTTCGATCTCACCAGTGCGAGTACGTAAGTAAGTATCCTTGTTCACGGTCTTAGGCGTTGCGTCGATGTTTGAAGCAACTACGTATTGGTCCTTGCCAATCTGGTAGTACTTCTTGCCATTGATCATCTTGTAGCCCATGACCACAACTGGACTGCCGGCATACTTGAGCTTCTTGGTGTTATTGCCCTTAGCATCATAGATGTAAGCATCGTGACCTAAAGTTACAGCACCTTGAACAACTGGGATTTCTTCCTTAGTCTTGTTTGGATCCTTATCCTTGTCCTTCAAGTTAGATTGAGATTGAGTATTCTTCTTTTGCAAGTCGTAGTAATACTTAATCAATGAATAAAATTGATCCATGCTGTAGCCCCATTTTTCAAAATAGCCATCGGGGTCAACGTGGTCAGTGCCACCAAGGAAGTTGCTGACGGCGTGGTGCGACCAAATCGTACCTTGACCATCATCGCAGGCATTGTCCGGCTTCAAATCGTAACGGTGTAAAAGCTTAGCAATGTAGATCGCATCATTATTAATTGACTTAATAAATGCATCCCTACTATCTTCTTCACACAATTCAACTTGAATAAATCGGTTGTTCGCCTGCTGACCTGCACCCCAAGTACCCATGTCGGGCGATCTCATCTGAATAACCTGGTTGCTGTCAACAAACGCATGCACGTAGGCATTAATGTTCATCCACTCGCGGTTGAAGTAAATAGCCTCATCGTGGGCGGTAGCACCCGGATCGTCAGTTTCGTGAACAACGATGCCTTCTGGCTTACCATTTTGATATTCAACACCAGGGAACTTGTTGTACTTGATCCCTTCTAGCTTCAGCATTTTGTATAAATAAGTAACACCTCTGTACTTATATTTCTTAGCTTCAGTGTTAATCGATGCCGCCTGAGTTTCTTCATTATTAAAACTAAACGTACCGATTAAACTGATGGCCGCAATAAATGCGATCGTTAATTTCTTTAGCTTCACTAAACCATCCTTTATTACATGAAGTTAGATTTCTTGATGTATTGACGGATACCAACTCTGTAGTACTTGGCACCGTTAATAGTTACGGCGCTACCGTAGGTAGCAACTTGTTCGTTCTTCTTGCGCTTCAAGTTGTTGTCGCGGTTGCCATATTGGTTGTAAACGTAAGAATTACGCTTCAAGAACTTAAGGGTACCGTCGATGTTGCCGGCTGCGATGTATTCATTTTCGCCAATACGGTAGTAGCTCTTGCCCTTGATGGTCTTGGTGCCGTAAGTGTTGATTAACTTAGCGCCTTCTTCGTCGTTAACCTTGAACATCTTGCCAGCGAGCTTCTTGCCGTTCTTGTCATAAACGTAGGCATTGTGCATCAAGTTCTTTTGGATCTTGGTTACACCCTTTGGAGCTTGAGTGATTGGTTCACTGCTACTGCTCTTCTTGCCCTTGCCAAGAGCACTGCCGTTGATCCAGCCCTTGCCGTCGATATACATTCTAGATGAGCCATCATTATAGGTAATGGTCTTGGTTACAGTAACCTTTTCGCCTTGCTTAACTGAGCCGACTGGACTAGCAACTGAGTGGTCGGTTGGCCAGTTGTAGACTGAGCCGCCCTTTTCGACGGTGTAAACCTTAGCAGTCTTAGTGACAACTGGATCATACTTGCTCAAATTGTGAGCGGTGATTCTTGAGTTAAGTGCGGAATCATATTGGGTATCGGTTGCGTAAGTACCGGTCAAAGCCTTGGTAGCTTGAGCATAGTTATCGGCATTTTCGATCCAGGCACCCTTGTAGCGAAGTGGTTGCCATGAAACACCTTCACGCAACTTTTTTCCGTTGTCTTCGAATGATTCTTCCAATGTATCGTATTTTCTAAATTTAGCGGTGACGTAGTAACTCTTGCCGTTCTTATCTTCTTCACGCGTCTTAGAAGTATAAGTGGCACCAGTCCAACTATCATCAGCCTTCATACCAAAAAGATTGTTCGCATTAACTGCCAATCCTGATTGGCCCCAACCAGATTCAACGATGGCTTGGGCGATCATTACTGATGGATAAGTACCGTACTTCTTAGCAGCCTTCACTGCTTGCTTTGCGGCTTTATTTAAAAATTCTGCTTGTTCATCGGTTGTTGCTGCGGAAACTTTTTGGCTATGAACAATATTTATAGCATTGCTTACAACTGGCGTAGCTACTGAAGTCAACATAACTGCGCTAGCAATGCTGGTCAAAAGTCTCTTCTTCATAAGTTGGTTCCTCCTATTATTAACAGTTCTATTGTATCTAGCAAGTTATTTTAAAACAAGGGATTCGGCTGATTTGTATGATAAAAGTAATATTTCAATTATGTTATTTTAATAGTGATTAAGTATGCATATTTACACCTTAATTTTGAGGACGATTGTTATGGAAAAACTTTGGCCGATTGTAAAATTAAATTGAACACTTTGTAAAAAATAAAAGCCCATCTGGGCCTGTTTGATAGAATGTTAATAACCACAAAAACTTCTATTGGAGGTCACAAATGGACTCTTTATGTTCTACCATGAATCAGCGCATTAAAGGCAAACACTTATCATTCGAAGAGCGGGTTATTATCCAAACTCATATCAAAGACGGCTTCTCTCTTAGAGCTATTGCACGTGAACTTGGTTGTTCCCCGTCTACCATCAGATATGAAGTCAAACGCGGTACTGTTTCTCTTTATCATGGCAAACAGAGGCGGTACAAGGCTGATCACGGTCAAAGCGTTTATCAGGCTAATCGATACCATTTTGGCCGCAAATCAGGCTTCTTGAAGAAATCTGATTTTATCGAATATGTTAACAAGCATTTCTCTGAAGACGACTGGTCGCTTGATGTATGTGCCAATCGCAGTTTGGCTATAGGAGAATTTTCTAGTAATCAAACGGTTTGTACTAGAACCCTGTATAACTATGTCGATCAAGGATTAATGGATAGCAGAAACTGTGATTTGCCCGAAAAGTTAAAACGCAACACTAAAATTCATCGCATCCGCCAAAATAAGAGAAAGCTTGGCCGAAGCATTGAAGAACGCCCACAAGAGATCAACGATCGAAAAGAGTTCGGCCATTGGGAATGCGACCTGGTTTTAGGACATAAGACTAGAGATGATCAAGTACTGTTGACTTTGTCTGAGCGAATGAGTCGCGAGTTTTTAATCTTGCGGATTTCCGATAATACCGCTGCCAGTGTCATGCATGCTTTTAGAACGCTTCAAAAACAATACAGCGAGCACTGGAACGACATCTTCAAGACAATCACTACTGATAATAGCTCGGAGTTCGCGGATTTAGCTAATTTAGAGCAAGTCTCTAAAACGCTTGTTTACTATGCTCATCCATATACTTCTTGCGATAAAGGCACTGTTGAAAGACATAACGTCCTTATTCGTAGGTTCATACCTAAAGGTGATTACATCAATAACTATTCTCTTCAAGACATCATTAATATTGAAACCTGGTGCAATTCACTGCCGAGAAAGATCTTAGCATATCATACCCCAGATGAAATCTTTGAAAAGGAATTGGATCGTATCTATCAAACAGCATAAGTGTTCAATTTATTATTACAATTTACGGAAGAAAATTATTAGGTGAAAATTG
Source organism: Lactobacillus sp. N54.MGS-719 (assembly GCF_000980505.1). Lineage (NCBI taxonomy): Bacteria > Bacillati > Bacillota > Bacilli > Lactobacillales > Lactobacillaceae > Lactobacillus > Lactobacillus sp. N54.MGS-719. The sequence continues at coordinate 3,963 of NZ_LARO01000016.1, read as the reverse complement.
TAATTAAGTAAAATAGTTTCTGGAAAGCTGGCATGCAGGAAGTATGCTGTTTTTTTAGAGCAAAAGAAAAACGAGGCATTCGCCTCGTTTTCCTTATATACTACTTAGACTTAATTAAAAGTTTGCAACCTTAACGTAAGTCTTGTCAGTGTTGTTACCGATCTTGTAGTATTGCTTACCGTTCTTGAAGGTGTATGAACCACCGTAAGTAGTTACTTCAGTACCCTTCTTAAGAACAACCTTGTTAGCACGCTTCTTTGATGACTTGTAAACGTATGCGTTGTGCTTCAAAGTACGCTTAGTACCATCGATGTTGTCAGCGTTGATGAACTTGCCAGTTGCCTTACCGTTTTCGATTACTTCGTAGTATGAAATACCGTTAGCAAGCTTAGTAGTGTTCATAGCAACAGTTACAGTGTTGTAACGAGTTACCTTGTCAGTACCAACACGCTTAGCGTCCTTGTCGTAGAAGTATGCGTTGTGCATAATAGTCTTGCTTTGACTTGGAACAGTTGCTGGGGTTACATCCTTACCGTTTGGTACGTTAACAGTTACAGGTAAAGTCTTTGAAGCATCGTTGTTGTTAGCAGTTGCAGTCATGTTGAAAGTGAATGACTTAGGTGCAACGAACCAACCATCAGTAACAGGAACGTTCATAGCCTTCAAAGCTTCTACAAGGTTATTAGTGTATTTAATGTGACTTGATTCCTTGTTTTCTAAAGTACCAAAGTTAGTTGCGTAGTACTTCTTCAAAACTTCGTTAACAACTTGATCAACGTTCATCTTACCAGCGTCTGAGCCAGCGTAAAGTTCAACGTTACCTGAGTTAACTACTGCGTTAGTAGTACTGTTAAGCCAGTTAACAACAGCTGGGTTAGCAAAGTCCTTAGCATACACACCTAAGATAATGTCTTCACTAATAGTAGCAACACCATCTTTATCAGTCTTAGTCTTGTAAGTTAAGTCTTCAGCCTTGTTACCAAAGTGGTTACCGTTTTCGTTTGGCAATACTAAAGTAATGTCTTTGTTAGCATTCTTAGTACCAAAGTTTAAGCTAACGCCATGTAATTGTACTTTGAAGAGAGTACCAGCAAGAGCAGCAGTAACGTCGCTTACGTGTTCAACAGGTGTACGATCACCCTTTTCATTGTAGTACCACATCTTAACTGATGAAACATTTGGTTCAAAAGTTGAGGTAGCAGTAGTACCATCAACAGTAGCAGTAAATGATGCGTTTAAGGCAGCTTTAATATCAGTGTTTGGTACTGAAGTAGTTAAAGTAACATTTGGTGTGATGTTAACCTTTGCATTATCAGGCAATGGCTTTACAGGACCGATGTTGGTAGCTGATTGAACAGGATCAGCGTTAACAGTAGAAACAGCAGAAGCAGCAACTGGAGCAACAGCTAATAAAGCAGCAGCAGCAACGCTAACAATTCTTAAATTTTTCTTCATGTGGTCTTTTCCTCCTTGAAATATAAAAAAATGTAATAGGCCATAGGTTCAGCATGTGATAGGAGCCTATAATGTACAAAACCCTTCAAAGCAGGATCCACGAGTTTATAACTCTCGCGAGGTAGTAGTCTTGCTGAAGGATCAGCATGCGTACAGGCTACACGCCTGAAGCACGTCCTATTACTTACCACGATTCATATTTTACTAACCTCTTCACAAAATAGCAAGTTAAATCAACTGAAAATTTTCTTTTGTAATATTTTTCACCTTTTCCGTCACATCAACGTTTAACCGACCTCTTTTTTAATAAATAGCCAAATCCTAGCTATAACAAGAAAAAAGCGGACTCTCGTCCGCCTTTTTTCTTTTAGAATCTTTGCCTTTTTTACAAAAGTATAACAAACTTCAACAAAAAAGTAATATTTCCATTAATGTTTCTACAAAGAGTTCGTATTTAAACTAGTGTGTTTCTTCACTTTTTAACAAGTTTACTTTTCAGTAAATCTATGACCTCAAATAACAACTCAAGATTAGTCTTGCTTGTCTGCAGATTCTGCTTGATCAGCATCCCCATCGTTAAAGATGTCGCTAACAGTACGTTCAATGTACGCAGCAGATTGAGGAGTAACGTAATTCTTAACACCGTCTTTCTCAAACACGTTGGCTTGCGCAATAGTAGTCATCGCACCGCGAACTTGTTCCGCAGTAAGATTATCTACTGCATCCCCCAACGTAACACTTGTCTTCTTGTTCTTACCATTCAAAAAAGTTAACTTCAAAGTCTTAGTAGTCTTAGCCATTTAATTTTCTCCTATTTTCCTATTATATTAACTAACTTGTCTTACCCTAATTATTCAGCTGCTTCGACAATACGTCTTCTCTGAATTAAGACCGCATCATCAAGTGAATCGTCTTGCAGACTGGCAATGGCCTTACCCACATTTTCAAGGGCATCAGCTTGCGCATCCTTAGCGACATTCTTGAAGGTACGGTTCTTAAGTCCGCTCTTGTATTTCTTGTTACCGAAAGTAAATTGGATTGATTGTTCAGTTAATTCAAAATTCATGTTTAGTTCTCTCCTACTATTAATATTTGTTAAATTTTGAGCATTTTGTAATCAACCGGCTGGCTAGATGTCTTACACTATTATTAACAATTTGAAACCCAAAAATGGGCCAAATTTGTTGAAATAATTTTTCTAATCAAGGGAGAGTTGTCTTTACATGAAAAAATTAATCTTTTGGGGCGCTATTTTTGCAATGTTTGTCCTAGGAGGTGGCGGCGCCGGTGCTTACATTCATCATACCAACGCTGTGCAACACGAGAACACCACCAACACGTCCGGTTCCGACAAGGGTCAGAATCCTAAGTCCGGCCCTGCCGATGATAATGGTAAGAACAATAATAAGGAAGATAATTCTTCTAGCGATTCTAATGCAAGCAAGTCATCTGATAGCAGCAATTCTTCCAGCTCCAGTAGCTACAAGAAGCAAGACAAGGACAAGAACAGTTCTGCGCAATCATCTTCAAGCGATGACGACAAGCAACAATCTAGCACCACGCAATCTTCTACTCAGTCATCAACCCAATCTTCAGCCGCTCAATCTAACATCCAAGGTGACAAGACTGGGAAATAAGCACCATTCTTCATCTTCGGATGAGAAATGGTGTTTTTTATTGCATTTTAGTACAGAATCACATTTTTATGTGATCTTAGCGCAAATGATGCTAAAATTTAAGTAACTACACGAGGTGAAGACAATGCTAATAGAATTCAGACTAAAGAACTATGCTTCCTTTAAGAACGAAACAATTTTATCCGCTCAAACCGGCGAAAGATTATATAAGTACAAGGACACCAACACATTCCAAGGCAAGGATGTTTCTCTGCTCAAGAATCTCCTGATCTTCGGGCCTAACGGTGCCGGAAAATCTAGATTGCTCCGCGGACTAGATGTAATGAAGCATCTTGTTCTCAATGGTGGCGCTAAGGCTGTGACCGATCCCCTAATATACGCCCCATTTATTTTTAACGAGAAGAATCAACATGAAGACACAACCTTGGGTATTGTCATTCAATTCAACAAGCAGATCTATGACTATTCTTTCAGCTATAATAATGAACAGATTTCCACTGAAAAGCTTGTACTCATCAACGGCGACAAGGAAGAAACATACTTTGAAAGAACTGGGCAAGATTTTTTAATTATTCCTGATAATCTGAAAGATCTCATCCCTCGCCTAAGGAAGAATGCCCTCTTCTTGTTCTTAGCCCAGCAAAACAACGATAGCCCTGCAAGTGATATTTACAAGTGGTTCGCCGAAGATTTATCTATCATCCTGTCTGGCAACCACGTAATCATCGGCAAGGAATTCGCAGAGCTATTGAAAAATAAGCAAATAAAAGATGAACTACTCTCCTTCTTGAATGGTGGCTTGATTGTGGGCCTTGCCGGCGAAAAAGTTGTGAATAACTTTAAGTTTTACGCGGTTTTCCAAGAAAATGAG
>NZ_LARO01000090.1:0-1787 GCF_000980505.1 Lactobacillus sp. N54.MGS-719 | reverse complement strand
CATATAGTTTTACTACTACTTAAATTCTACAAGAGAATAAAAATAGTGAATCAATTATCCCGTCGGATAACTAATTCACTATTTAGCTTAGAATGTTTATTATGGTTGATATTACAAATGCGAATATAGAGAAAATGTATGAGTTGAATGGCTTGCATGAGGTTGTAGTTCAAAAGGGTAATGTTGGAAAGACCTACAATTATGCTCTTCAATTACTAAAACAGGGTACAGATGCGGTAGTATATCGTGCTCGTCATGGGAGAGATTTTGTGAAAGGAAAAGGCAAGAATAGTAATGTTGAGCGATTGTATTTAGATGGGATTCATTCTGTTCCTGCTAATAAAACTTTGCAAGCAGCTGGTGGTCATACTCAAACTTGGGAATATGCTAATCGGACAGATTCTTATAGTGGAGCAAGTGAATGGTTTATCGGTACTAAGCCTAAAAAAGATCCTGATCATCCTTCAATTTATTGGGATACTCAAATTGCTAGAGTAAAGTTCAGTAAAGCTGAATATAAATTCAACACGCAATTACCTCGTATTTCCAATTTAAATCAAGCTGGTAGGAAATTTGGATTAGCGTATAGTGGTAATGACTTGGTTAGATCTGAAGCAGCCGTATCTCCATCTCCAAATTATAGTTATTTTTTAATTGTTACTGTAGATAAAAGTGGCACAGGATATTTTTCACTTTATAATTTGGAAGATGTTAACAATGCTTTAGATAGAGTTGGTACAGGTGATGTAAATTTGAAGACAGACACATTAGCTGATCAGTGCTTGAAAGCATTTAAAATTAAAGGTCTAGTAAAAGAAATTACATCATTACAAGGATATGATATTGATGATAACCTGAATATTTATATTTCAAGTGAGGCACATCCAGATCAAACAGATATTTATTCTAAACCTAGAAAAATAGTCAAAATTCCATGGGAAGCTACTGAAGCTTCTGAATGGGATATAATTCGTTTAGATAATAGTTTTAAATTAAATGAATCGGGATATGCTACAGAATTTGAAGGTATTCAAGTTAATAGTGAAAATGATCTTTATCTGACTGTTGCCTACCATGATAGTTCAGATTATACAACTCGAAAGAATAAAATTTTTAAGATTAATTGGTAGTTAATAAAAAAAGACCAATATGTTCAATGCTTAAACATATTGGTCTTTTATTAATATTGCGTTCTTTGCATGTTGATAAATGATTTTGTTGGATGAGCTGAAAATGGCATTTTTGGCTTTTTAACTACATTTCCAGAGTAAATCCAGTATTGCGTGTTTTTAATATGATAAGAAGAATAAAGTGAGCCATTTAAAATATTGGCTTCATCGACTACTAATTTTTGTCCTCTTTTTAAGATCTTCTTGGTAAATTTACCAGATGGGTTCATAGCATATACATTTTTATCTGGTGGTAATGGCTTTCCAACTATTACAGTTGCTTGATTAGTAAAAACAGTTTTTTGGTTTATTCTTTTGATATTACAACATTTGATATATTTATTATTGTTCAACTTGTAGTATGGTTGAGATTTAATAACTTTATATGGAAGATAATATAAATCAACTTTAAAATCAGGACTTGATTGTAAATCTTGTCGTACTTGCACGTAATATCTCTTCACAGAATTTGTTTTTAGCAATTTTCCTGGAGCAGTAACAGCCTTATTCTTCTTAAGATAATTGTTTTTACCACGTAAACGTTGGCCTTTGTTGTTGTATACATAGGAGTTACTGTTTAAATACAGCTTCACATTATTGGCTGCCTTAACTGGGCTG
>NZ_LARO01000021.1:0-39968 GCF_000980505.1 Lactobacillus sp. N54.MGS-719 | reverse complement strand
GTCACGGCATTGGCTTCATCTCCACTTTACATAGTAAAAGAAAAAGTGTTGAACGACTACTCCGTCGAGTAATCATCCAACACTAGATTAGTATGTTTTGTTTTCTTATTTTTGGTTGCCTTAACCGGCTTTTTACTGTTGTGCTTTATTTTTTCAATGGCATTTTCTAGCGTGTCATCTTTGCGGTTGATTGTTTCTTCATGTGACTTTTCTTGCCAGCCCAAATAATCAATTGCATCGGTGATATTCTCAAAGGATTTATATTCAGCGCCGGAAAAACCATCCACTTGTTTTTTGGCCTCATCCCAATTGCGATAAACGCCTGGAACGCGACCTTTTTTTACTGCATAAATTTTCATAGCTACCTCAAAAATCAAAAAACTTCCACTAAATGTTAAAATGTACTTATTACCATTCACATTATATAGAAAAGAAATGAAGGTGAGCAAAAGTTGTTTTTCAATACTAAAAAATACGCTGAAGAAGCGGAAAAGAACCATAAACATGATCTAAAGCAAGAACCCACCATGTTTAACATGATTTCATTGGGACTACTGGCAACTTTTGCCCCAACCCGTATTTTCTTGCGCATGCATAAGCGCCATATTACCGATAATGTGGTCGTTGAAGAAAGCGACGTCGAGCAAGTGCCGATCATTTATTTCCACGGCTTCCGCGGCGGTGACTACACCACCAATGTCATGGTGCATCAGGCAACTAAAGACAAAGGAAACGAGAAATTTTTAAAGGTTACTGTCGATTTACTCGGTAATTTTAAACTTGAAGGTACCTGGACAGGTGACAAGCATCCCATCGTGCAAATTGCCTTCCGGCAAAGAATCGTCGGCATCTATGGCATCGACTATTACCTGAGTTTTGTCCTGCCATTTTTATCTAAAAGATACCACTTCAAAAACTACATCGCAGTGGCCCACTCACTTGCTTGTCCTTGCATCATTAGAACCGAGATGAAGCATTCTTCAAGTAAAACTTTTCCGCATTTAACTAAATGCGCTCTTATTGCTGGTCCATTTGACGGGGTAACTTATCTTGGCGACATCCCTAACGTTAATGTTTTAAACGAAAACGGACGTCCAAGCATGATGAACCCACATTATCTCTATCTTTTATTCAACCGCAGAAAATTCAATCCCAACATTTCCGTCTTAAATATCTACGGCAACGTCTTGGACAATACTAATACAGATAAATTTATTTCCGTCGTCTCAGCTAAAAGCATTCGCTACATTTTGGCCCCTAAAGCTCATTTCTACCAAGAAGTCGAGGTCCGTGGCAAAAACGATGCAGAACACAGCTGGATGCACGATAATCCTTTCGTAATTGACATTATTAATAAATTTCTTAACTTAAAAAAATAGTTTTTATGGAGGAAGAAAATGATTTGGTGGCATGATTTTATCAGAATTATCTTTATAACTAATACGATCTTAGCCTTCTACATCGTTTTCCACCGGAAGCGTTCAGTTTCTACAACTTGGGCTTGGCTGATCATTTTGCTTATTCTGCCAGTAGTCGGTATTACCCTTTATGCCTTTTTTGGTCGAGGTATTTCCCAGGAAAACATTTTTGCCATCAATAAACAGAAACACATCGGCCTGCACAATGTTCAGGAGTCAATTACTGAGGCCCCTAAGCATGTCAGCCCTTCTGATACGTCAAGTGCCGGTGAGATAGCCATCCGCTTTTTTAACCAGGATGATGAATCTCCTTTGACCAAAAACAATAATGTTGAGCTTTACACGGAAGGCGAAACCTTCTTCCACGACATGCTAAAAGACATTGTTCGCGCTAAAGAAACTATTAATATCGAATTCTACACTTTTTACAGTGACAACATTGGCAGCCGTGTTTTGCAACTGTTGATTAAAAAGGCCCAACAAGGCGTTAAGGTGCGCGTAATCTACGATGCCTGGGGCTCAATGGGTGCCACTAAAGCCTGGTTTGATCAATTGCGGGATGCGGGCGGCGAAGTTTTGCCCTTTATTACTTCTAAAAATATGATCACCAGATACCGTATCAATTACCACTTGCACCGCAAAATCGTGGTCATTGACGGTAAGATTTCTTGGACTGGCGGTTTCAACATTGGTGATCAATATTTAGGTAAGAAAAAGAAATTCGGTCATTGGCGCGACAGTCAGGTACGCATTGTGGGTTCTGCCTCTCTGCTTTTACAAGAACGTTTCGTGATGGACTGGAACGCTTCAGTTAAAGAAGCAGATCAGATCATTCGCTTTAACTCCACTCTTTTTCCAGATCTTGATGAAACCAACATTCATCAGGGCGACATCGCTACGCAAATCGTCTCAGATGGTCCCGACCGTTACACGCCATACATGCGCAACGGCATGATGCGACTCATGCTACTGGCTCGAAAGAGATTATGGATTCAAACGCCTTATCTGATACCAGATGACGCCGTTTTTGCGGCATGGCAAACGATTGCTGCATCGGGTGTCGACGTGCGCATCATGATTCCTTGCAAACCGGACCACCCATTCATTTATCGCGCTACGCAATGGTACGCTAATGAGTTAACTCGTTGCGGTGTCAAAATTTATATTTACGAAGATGGCTTTTTACATGCGAAAACGACTATCATCGATGACAAATTTTCTAGCGTCGGTTCAATGAACCAAGACTATCGTTCATACGATTTGAACTTTGAAGACAACGCTATTTTTTACGATAAAGATTTCAACGAAAAAATGGCTCAGGTCTTTGAAGAAGATATGAAGAAATCTCATTTGCTCACACCTGAGGAAATAAAAAAGCAAGGTCGTTTATTACGAACCTTGCAGAGTTTTTCTCGTATGTTATCACCAATTTTATAATTATTGGATTTCGACTGAGACATTTTTGCCCATATATTTTTGAAGGGCTGGTACAACTTCATTCACTTGATTGCGGAAACGCATCATGTATGACTTGTTGTCCTTCGTTCTAAAAAGAGCCACAATCAATGGCTTTCTTTGATTTTGCATATTGATCAAAGTGATGTCAGCAATATCTTCATATTTGACAGTGCGTTTGAAATAGCCGGAAACGACTAATCTCTTAGGACTGAAACCTGAGAAACCATCAACGATACTGATTAATAGGAATAAAGCTAGGAAGACGTTTAAGCCTGGATCACCTTTTTCAATGTAGTTCCAGGTAAAGCCTAGCCAGATAAAAATGACAGCCCAAACAATTGAGGAAGCACGGTAGTGACCACGGAATTCGACCTTTGCTTGCCAGTACCAACTGTAACAAGCATAAGCCAACATTAAGATGTTAATTACTATATAAAAGTAGGACATGTATGTCATAAGAATTCTCCTCAACGTTTTATTTGTTTTATTATAACAAAAAGTCGATATATAATTATACATAGTAATTCTTTCAGAGGCAAAATAATGAATCATGATGATTTAACTGAATTGCAGCAAGATTTAGATAATGCAAAACATGTTGTCTTCTTAACGGGAGCCGGTGTTTCTACACACTCAGGCATCCCCGATTACCGCTCCAAAAACGGTATCTACAATGGCGTACAGGAAAGTCCCGAGACGATTTTAAGTGAAAGTACACTCTTTAATCGCCCCGAATTTTTCTATCATTTCGTGATGGACAATATGTACTTTCCCGATGCCAAGCCAAATCTAATTCATGAAAAAATTGCGCAAATTTGCAATAAAAAAGGCGATTTGATCACGCAAAATATTGATAGATTGGATACGAAAGCTGGCAATGAACACGTAACAGAATTCCACGGCAATTTGTATAATATATACTGTACTAAATGTCATCAGCCAGTTTCCTATGATGAATACGCCAAGGGCTACATTCATCAAAACTGCGGCGGAATTATTCGTCCAGGAATTGTGCTTTACGGGGAATCAATCAATCCCGAAACGCTAAACAATTCGGTCAATGTTATGCAAAAATCCGACTTAATTATCATCAGCGGTACTAGTTTTGTGGTTTATCCATTTGCCCAACTATTGGCCTACCGCAAAGAAAACGCAAAAATTTATTCGATTAACAAAACTGAAATTCCGGCTCCTGGCGTAAAACAAATCATTGGAGACGCGCTTGATGCATTTAAACAATTGAATTAGAATTTTTGTTTTGTTATTCTTATAAACAATAACTATATGGGTGTTGAAAACATGGCAAAGTTTTTTTATTATGATTACGTCACGATTGAGCCGAGAACTTATTTTTTAACGGCTTCAGAGTTCGGTTTAACATATGTAGGGCTTAAATGAGATGAAACTGTTTCTCCTATCTTCAGTTTCTATCCTCACCGGATGTTCGTGCGTGATCCTAAAAGATTGGCACCATATGTTCAGCAGCTAAAAGAATATTTCACTGGAACAAGAAGAGTATTCGACGTTCCGATTGATATTTCAGAATTTGGAACTGAATTTCAGCGAAGAGTTTTGCAAGCGGTGCAACGAATTCCTTATGGAATGACTATCAGTTACGAAGGTGTAGCAACCAGTATGCCTGATGCAAGTTCTTATCGCTCAGTTGAACACGCTGTTGCTGTTGATCCGGTATTATTTTTCATTCCAGACCACAGAGTTGTTTTATCTAACAACCAAGTGGGCACCTATCGTTTAGGACAACAAGAAAAAATCAGATTAATTAAACTAGAAAAGAGTCATTTGCATGGCAATTCTTAAATTGTACACACCCTTTTTCGATGGCAATAACTGGTTGCACGTTTTAACCAGTGGCAAGGACTGGATGATTATTCTTACTTTAATCATCATGGAATGTCTGCTCTCAGTTGATAACGCAGTAGTGTTAGCGGCTCAAACTCAAGTATTACCTACTAAAGCTGAAAAGGAAAAGTCCCTGATCTATGGTCTTTGGGGCGCATACCTTTTTAGATTCATCGTTATTGGGATTGGTACTTATTTGATCAACTTCTGGGAAATCAAATTAGCCGGTAGTATTTATTTGTTCTACCTATCATTCAAGTTCTTCTATGATCAGCGCCACCCTAAGCAAGCAGCTGAACACGAAAAAGAAAAGGAAGAGCGTGAAGAAGCACGTCATAAAGGAAAGAGAAAGAAGAAAAAACACGTCCTTTCTCTTTTCTGGCGGACAGTTATTTCGATTGAATCAATGGACATCGTCTTTTCAATCGACTCCGTTCTTGCAGCTTTGGCTATTTCAGACAACCCAGTAGTTGTTTTAATTGGTGGTATGATCGGTATCCTCTGCATGAGAGGTGTGGCCGAAATTATCATTAAGTTGATGGACATAATTCCGGAATTGCAGCCAATGGCTTATGTTTTGATCGGAATTATTGCACTTAAGTTGTTATTGGCTTTGCCACCACTAAGATGGGAAATGCCTAATACAGCATTCGCAATTCTCGTCTTTGCAATTTTAGGTATAACCATTATTTTCCACTTCTGGCGCATCAGAAAGCATGGACATAAACATTTATAGAAAGCAAAAAGCTTATCTCAATTGAGGTAAGCTTTTTTAGTTACATTTTACTTTCAACATATTCCTTAAGCACAACTGCTTGATTATGTTCCCTATTCTTAGCACCATAAAGAAACAGAACATCGCCAGACTTTAACTTATCCTTTACTGTCTCAATAAATTCAGGCGTAAAGTCATTTTCATCCAATTCCTTGATGTACTTTTCTTTAAATTCGGAAAATTTTTCATCTTCATGGTTAAACCATTTTCTTAATTCGTTTGTTGGGCCAATCTGCTTATCCCATTCACCCAAGTCTGCCTTAACTTTACTCATACCACGTGGCCACATCCGATCAACTAAAATTCGGTAGCCTTCGGGTTGTTCATGATCATAAATTCGTACTAATTTAATTTCTGTCATTTGAAATTCCTCGCTTCTTTTTTTAGTGTATTACTAAAAGCAAAAATTAGAAACAACGAGGCACTTTATGGATTACGCAGAATATTTTACTAACCGTCCCACTGATGAAATCACCCGTGATTTAATTGGACGACCACTCACTTTTAATAATGGAACAGAAAAACTTGGCGGCTATATCGTAGAGGCCGAAGCTTACATAGGAAAACTCGACCGTGCTGCCCACTCTTACGGTGGTCGCCGCAGTACCTCTAACGAAGGCCTTTATCGCACTGGCGGCACCATTTATATTTATGCTCAACGACAATACTTTTTCTTCGATGTTGCCTGCCAAGAAGAAAATGAACCACAAGGAGTTTTGATTCGCGCAATTGATCCTGCTTGGGGTATTGATACTATGGTTAAAAACAGAAATGGTAAAAGCGGAGTTCTCCTCACCAACGGTCCTGCTAAAATGATGCAAGCTTTTGGTATCCACAATAAAAACTGGAATCTACATTTTCTTTCAGATTCGCCATTTATCATCGATTTAGACGATAATCATAAACGTATTGCCCAGGAAATAATCGCAGATAAACGCGTCGGGATTAATCAATCTGATCCTGTCTGGGCTAACAAAAAATTACGTTTTTACGTTGCTGGTAATCCTTACGTTTCAGATATGAAAAAAAGAGATTGCGCTTACAGCAAAGGTTGGGCTTGACAAAACTTCACTTTTCTTTTAATCTTTTTATCAGTTAAATAATTTTCCAATGCAATAGAGGTTGCGACAACCACAAGATAATTCAGAGTCCGCGAAGACAATGAAGGTTATCTTAGGGCTGCCGCCGAAATGGATTTAACATTCGCGTGTTGATCTGTTGGGCTATAGAACAATATTCTATAGACTGTCCTGGTTAGTCCCCAGGGAGCGCTATAAGATTTGGTTTAAATACTGATGATTATGACCCTCGTTTGTTTTGGCAAACGAGGTTTTTATTTACGCTTTATTGTATTGGCTTTATGTTAAAACTATTTTTTCGGAGGTTTTACAATTGAAGTCAAGATTTAGATGGATCGCTGCATTACTTACAGTGCTCCTCAGTATATTTATCGGTTTCAGCTTTAGTAGTAATTCGACTCAAGCTGCTAAAAAAGATTCCGGCACATTAAAGATCGGTATGGAAGCTAACTACCCACCATATAACTGGACTCAACCAACCAAAGCTAATGGTGCGGTTCATATCGATGGTTCTAACTCATACGCTAACGGTTATGATGTTCAAATTGCCAAGATCATTGGTAAGAGACTTCATAAAAAGGTTATCGTTGAAAAGACCCAATGGGATGGACTTTTACCAGCTTTAACTTCAGGCAAAATTGACTTGATCATTGCTGGTATGTCACCTACTCCTGAAAGACGTAAGGCCATCAACTTCTCAGAACCTTACCGTAAGAGTACTTTCGTTGTTATCACTAACAAGGCAAGCAAGTACTCAAATGCTAAGAAATTAACTGACTTTAAAGGTGCTAAGTTAACCGCTCAACAAGGTACTTTGCACTACAACTTAATCAAGCAATTAAAGGGTGCTAAGCGTCAACCTGCGATGCGTGACTTCTCAGCTATGCGTCAAAGTTTAGCTTCAGGCACTATCGACGGTTACGTTGCCGAAGACATCGAATTTGAAAGTTACCACAACGTTAACCCTAACATCGTTGCCATTAACTTGAACAAGATGGCCGGCTTCAAGGTTGACCACGACGATTCCGTTACTAGTATCGGTGTCAAGAAAGGCAACACTAAACTTTTAAACGAAGTTAACGCTACTTTGAGAACTATTTCTAACAAAAAGCGTGATCAATTAATGTCACAAGCCGTTAAGGAACAACCTAAGGCTGGTAACCAAACTAAGAAGGAAAACTGGCTTGTTACTACCTGGAAGCAATACGGTGGCATGATCATGTCAGGTATCGGCATGACTTTGCTCTTAGCTTTAGTTGGTACTATCGTTGGTTTCTTCATCGGTTTGCTCGTTGGTATCGTTCGTACTATTCCAACACCTACTACTCGCGGCAAGCGCTGGGCATTAAACTTTGTTAAGTGGTTATTATCAGTTTATGTTGAAATCTTCCGTGGTACTCCAATGATGGTTCAGGCAGCCGTAATTTACTACGGTATCGCTCAATTCTGGCACTTGAACTTGAACAGAACCGTTGCCGCTTTGATCATTGTTTCCATCAACACTGGTGCCTACTTGGCCGAAGTTATCCGTGGTGGTATTATTTCAACTCCAGAAGGTCAATTCGAAGCAGCTAGTGCACTTGGTATGACCCACAACCAAAGAATGTGGCATATCATCTTGCCTCAAGCTATTAGAAACTGTTTACCATCAATCACCAACGAATTTATCGTTAACATCAAGGATACTTCAGTATTGAGTATCATCTCAGTTTCTGAATTGTTCTTCGTTGGTACTACTATTGCCAGTCAATCATTCAAGTTCTTCCCAACTTACTTAATGATTTCAGCAATCTACTTGATTTTGACCTTTACTATTACTAGAATCTTCAACTTCATTGAAAAGAGACTCGAAGGTAACAAGAACTACAACTTGATGGCTAACCAAGTTCAAGTTGGTACTCCAAAAGATGCGGAGGCAAACAATTAATGACTGAATCAAACGAAGTAATTTTAAGTTTAAAGCATATGCAAAAGTCCTATGGGGCTCACAAGGTATTGAAGGACATTTCTTTCGATATCAACAAAGGCGAGATCGTGACCATCATTGGTCCTTCCGGTGGTGGTAAGTCTACTACCCTTCGCTGCATCAACTTGCTCGAAGAACCTACTGGTGGCGAGATCGATTTCCACGGTGAAAACATTTTGGCACCTGGTTACAACCGTAATACCTTTAGATCCAAGGTCGGCATGGTATTCCAGCAATTCGACTTATTCGAAAACAAGAATGTTTTGGAAAACTGCATGATCGGCCAAGAATTGGTCCTCAAGCGTTCAAAAGACGAAGCACGTAAGATTGCTATGGAGAACCTTAAAAAGGTTGGTATGGATCCATTTATCAAGGCTAAACCACAACAATTATCTGGTGGTCAACAACAGCGTGTTGCTATTGCCCGTGCGATTTCAATGAATCCAGAAGTTTTATTGTTCGACGAACCAACTAGTGCCCTTGACCCAGAAATGGTTGGCGAAGTACTAGACGTTATGCAAAAACTTGCTACAACCGGTTTGACGATGGTGATCGTTACCCACGAAATGGGCTTTGCCAAGAGCATTTCAGACCGTGTATTGTTCATCAGTGACGGTATCATTACTGAACAAGGTTCACCTGATCAAATCTTTGATCATCCAAAGAACGAAAAGACACAAAAGTTCCTGAGTAACTTCAGAAAAATGGACTTTTAAAATTTTAAAAGCAGAGAAGTTTGATTACTTCTCTGCTTTTTTAGTTTATAATTAATAAAAAATTAATTGGAGGAATATTTATGAATGAAAGAGTGTATTACTTCGTCAAATCGTATGATGAAGATTTACCAAAACCACCCGCAGAAAGTTTTGGTCAAATTTTAAACGAAACCTACTTGCATCCCTTCGATTGGAGCGCAAGAACCACTCGTAAGTCCTACTGGTGGAGCGTCTTAACCAACTTCATTATTGCCATTTTAGCTATTGTAGTTGGATTCTATGCTTTCAATGAAGGCCTTAATCCAGGTATCAGAGTAATCGACGCTGTGGTTGCGATTGCTATCTATGTCTGGGTATTTCTAGCTGGCCTTGGTCAAATGATCCGTCGTTTGCATGACGTTGGCTACAGCGGCTACTGGTACTGGGCTACCTTCACTGGTTATGGAACAATGTTTATGTTTTACTTAGCACTTCAACCATCTGTCCAACACAAGGTTAAATGGGGCAAGTACTTGTTCAGCGATCAAGATTATCCTGAGGGCAGCGCAAAAAGTAATGTTCCTGTACCAACTATTGGTCAAATCTTGAAGGAACACTTCTTTGACTGCTTCAAGTGGGATGCTAGATCTACTAGAACCTCATTCTGGGTAGGTACTGCAATTAGCCAAGTTATCATGACAATCGGCGTACTTGCTTGTTACCTACTTGCTTTCATGCTTTTAGCTCCTTTCAGCGTTACTGAATCTGATTCTGGCGATGCCAAGGTAATCGGTGTAATCTTCATCATTTTTATTATTTTCTTTATTGCAGCAGCTATTTGGGCCTTTTTAGCACAATTAGGTCACACTGTTCGTCGTCTGCACGACGCAGGCTTTAACGGTGGTTGGTGGTGGCTGGGCGTAATTCCTTACGTTGGTCAACTGTTGCTAGCATTCTTGCTCTTCCACCCTACTGTTCAAAATGAAGTTAAATGGGACAAATATTTATTTGATCCAGAAGATCGAATTAGATAGATCAAAATTAAAAAGATCATTCCTATATGGGGATGATCTTTTTAAAACTCATTTTCTATTTTGAATTGAGTTTACAAAAAATAGCGCTTTTTTACGTTTTAAATAATATCCTTATTTTCCTTAATGCGAGCTAATTTCCAGCCCGTATCAAAATACGTCTTGCGCGTTTGACGCAAATCATCATAATCACTTTGTAAACTATCAATGGCATCCTGTAAGCTCTTATTTTGCTTTCTAATCGCATTTAGCTCAGGATCATTGATCACACCCTTAAGGTGTACTTGAGCCGCTAAATAGCGCCGACGATGCTCAAATTCTTCTCTCAAAGTACCCAGCGCATCTTCATACTTAACTAGCTTTTTATTGATCTCAGAAATTTGATAATTCAGTTGAATAAACAACTTATAAGGCATATCCGACTTAATTCGGTTGCATTCCGCACAAGCTAAAGTTAAATTATCTAAGCTGTTGTTGTGACTAAGAGAAACAGGATCCTTATGATCTACGCTGTGGCCACGTCTGCCGCAATATTGGCAGCGGTATTTATACTTGGCCCGAATGCGTTCACGATCAATAAAATCAACTTCGTTTAACTGGAAATTGATCTCCAAACCCATTCCCTTTAAATTTTGCTCAAAAGTTACGCCTTGGTTAGGCACATAATTAAGCTTGCCATCTTCGCTTTTAATTACCGCCAAATTCAAATCAGACCTTTTAATCTGTTGGCGGGCGATTTCATTACCATCATAATCTTGTAAAAAGGCTTCGTATTTTTTACGGTCCTTTTTATTTTTCACAATAAAACCTGATTGATCTTGTTTCTTTGCACCGACAAACGTGTAAAGCAAACTTTGAGCAAAAGTTGCGACCGCATCATTTGCGTAATCTTCCGGATTCAGGTTGCGCGTGATACAAATGTCGCAAATACTGGTCAACTTAGGATTCATTAACCCCTCTTGCTTAAAATGCAAAGAGTCCATGCGCAGCCCGCATGAACTACATTGAAATTTCACCTAATCATCCCCTAACAATAGAATGCTAAAAGCTATTCGTTGCATCTTATCCTTTCCCGCGAAATCACCTTTAAAAAGATCTGGCAAAATTTTCTTAATAAAGTATTGTACGCAAACTAAATCGTCGAACTTCTTGATCGTTTCAAGACTTTCCTTGAACATTTGCATATAAACCGGGTTAGGATTACCTAATTCGATTTCTCCATAAGCTTCATATAACAAATCTAATTTATCACAGATTGATAAAATTTTACCCTCTAAAGTATCATCTTTGCCTTCTGAGAGACGTTTAGTATAAATTTCTTGAAATTCTTCTGGAATCTCATCCTTAATGAACTTAGTGGTCATTGTTTCTTCAACATCACCAATCATCTTTCTAAGTTGAGGAGTAGCGTATTTAACTGGTGTCTTAATATCACCGATGAAACGTTCAGTATAATCATGATTCAAACTCTTTTCGTAAAGGGCCTTCCAATTGATCTTCTTATTGCCGTGAACTTCTTCGATATCACCCATCATTTGTGCGAGTTCAGCTGTTCTGAAGCAGTGATCAGCTACTGAGTGGTGGTGGTACTTGAAGTAACCTGGTGCACGATCGATTGACTCTAAACTGTTAAAACCTTGAATGTATGCATTTAATCCCATTTTTTGTCCTCCTCTTAAAAATTTTCACTATGTTATCAAAAATCAAAATGAGATGCAAATATAGCTGAATTTTAGTAGTATTATTCGTGTTTTATATAAAGTGTTTCTCTTGACTAGATAATAATTAATAACTTATCTTTTAGATGACTAACAAATTATTTAGTTTCATCAATATTTGTTCATGTTTTGTAGAGAGAATCAATGATAAAAACTAGAAATAGGTACGTTATCGCCTCAGCCGGGATCACACTGCATTTAATGATCGGCGGCGTCTATGCCTGGAGCGTTTTTACCGGTCCGATTGTTAAACAAACCGGTTGGGCAGAAACCTCCGTTTCTTTTGCCTTTAGTTTAGCTATTTTCTTTTTAGGGATGTCAGCAGCCTTTATGGGACGTTTAGTTGAAAAGTTCGGACCCACAATCACTGGTACAATTTCTAGTGTTTGTTACGGTTTGGGTGTCTTTTTAACTGGGACTGCAATTAGCAACCAACAACTATGGCTACTTTACTTAGCTTATGGTGTAATCGGCGGATTAGGCCTTGGAGCAGGTTACGTAACTCCTGTTTCTACAATCATCCGCTGGTTTCCGGACAAGCGTGGCCTAGCTACCGGTTTAGCCATCATGGGCTTTGGCTTTGCGGCTTTATTGACGGGTCCGATTGCTCAAACTCTAATGGCAAGTTTTGGTGTTTCCAGCACCTTTTATATTTTGGGTATCTTTTATTTTCTGGTCATGATTATAGCTACCCAATTTATTAAAAAGCCGCGTCAAAATGAATTGCCAAAAGCAGTGATCAAAAAAGCAAGTCATTTCAGCCTAACTGGTCAAAACATGACAGCAAATACCGCTGCCATAATGGTCGGTATCCTAGGTTTATTCAACGGTTTTGGTCGTTTAATTTGGGCAACTTTATCAGACTATATTGGTAGGCCTAGAACTTACAGCGCCATCTTTATTTTGGATATCGTCATGTTAATCACCTTAATCTTGTGCAAAGTACCCGTGATTTTTGCTCTTGCCCTTTGCCTACTCTTATCATGTTACGGTGCTGGCTTTTCAGTAATTCCAGTATATTTAGGCGACGTTTTTGGTACTCGTGAATTAGGAGCAATTCATGGATATGTCTTAACGGCATGGGCCGCAGCGGGAATGGTAGGTCCAATTTTGTTATCCTACACTCACCAAATACTGCACAACTACTTTGTGACCCTAGTCGTCTTCATCGTCATCGATCTTTTAGCTCTAATTGTTTCCCTAGCTTTGCAACGAGCACTTGCCAGGATGCAAGAACAAGTGAATAAATAAAAACAAAAATAAAAAAAGTCCCACTTTTGTGGGATTTTTTATAACTTATCAGCATCTAAAGCAGCCATTGTCGTCAATGCGGCATCATAATAATTATTTTGCGGTAAATGACGCGTAAAAATATACTGCTGAGACATGAACAAATCGTCATAGCCTTCATTTCGATTGAACGATACGGCATAGAAAATCGGTGCACTGAAGCTGGCAGACTGGTACTTGTTTAATGGCTTGCCTTTTAGAGTATAGCCTGCTGTTATGGTGTTTTGCTTACTAAAGAATTTAAGCATCCTCTTTAAAGTGTTCTGTGCTGAGCGATCATTGCATCCCGCCAGCATCATCGGAACACGACAAGCATTAGCAGAATAGTAGCCATCATTTTCCGTTGAAATAGTCTTAGGCTTAACCGGTTGGGCGTCATTTTTGCTTACCCAAGCAAAATCAGGCACTAAGCCAGTTTTATTTTGATGACTGAGCTGGTTAAGTCGCTTAAGCATCGTATTTTTGATCACGAGCCAGCGCTTATCACCTGTTTCTTGATAAAAGTTGTCGAAGAATTCCGGCATCACATCAGAAGTCCGCATTAAATTGTAGTACTTGGACTTCGAATCAGCCCAGTCTCCGACAGTCAGCGTTTCAGTATCAGGATTGTACTCATAGCGCAAAATATCTTGCAAAATGGCATGCGCTTCTTTTTGATACTTATCATCATGCCACTGCTTGCTGGCTAGTAATAATGCCTGGGCAATAAATAAGTCACCGTCTGTGGCACTATTTTTATTAATCGTCCAGTGACCATTATTTTCAACGGCACGCCAAGACATTAATGCTGTCTTGTCTTTATTAATCGTTTCGCGGTGCTTGAGATAAAAATTATTCAGTTGATCAAAATATTCTTTCTTGCTCCACTTTCTTTTAGCAGACAAAACAGCAATATACATGCCGTAGCCTTGCCCTTCAGATAGCGCGGTTCTGGTTTCTGTTTTTGGCGTCGTATCAATAAAACTCTCTTGTTGATTAACTTTAACAACGTAATCTTTGTGCCATTGTCTATAAAAATTGTGGCGCAATTGGCTACTGTTTTGCAATCGTACATATGCCATAATCCCTGAAAAAATAGCGATAATCACTATAAAATACAGGGATAAATGATGATTATGATTTAGTCTCTTCATTTTTCTTCCTTAATCGGCAAATCTCTTCGTCTTAACCCACTTAGTACTATCACGGTGGAACAATCTATCGGCCGTAACTGAACATACTGCATGAACGGAAACTACGATAAACAATTGCGAATATGAGAAATATGAGGCCAAGGCTAGCCAAATTTGCCCAGTAGTTGCCTGACCAAACTGCGTACACATGGCCGCATAAATTTGCAAAATATAAAGCAAAATCATCAGTAGCCAATTAAGCAACAAAATCTGTGCCAGCAAGATGTTGCTTGAAGTAATTGTGAATGGCAATTGCACTCCTGGCTGCCAAATGTGGACGATCATTGCAATCACATTGGCTAAGAAAATAATGTCAGACAAAATAATTGCGGCATTAAACCAGAAGAAAGTACATGAGTAATAAAACGTTTCTAGTTTTACTCGCCAATTGCTTCGATCAAACAAGTGCTTGAAGTTGTTGATGACCACTTCGTAGTTACCTTTAGCCCAGCGCAAACGCTGGAAGTAATAGTCCTTCAATCTTTCTGGTTCTTGCTGGAAAGCTTCAGAGTTATAAGCCAGTGCAATCAATTTGCCTGAGCCCATAATCTTAAAGGAAATATCGGTATCTTCGGTCAAGGCACCATTACGCCAGCCACCGATTGATTCTACATATTCTTTATTAATAATGAAATTAGTACCTGGAATTCGGCCAATTTTGAATAATTGCCAAATACCGCAGTGTTGAATTCGCTGCGTTACAACGATCTCTTGGTTGATACATCTAGTTAAAAAGTTCTGCTTAGCGTTACGCGTTTTATTTCTACCAAAAGCCGCCATATAACGCTTAGGATTTTCCAACACTTTTCGAACTAAAAAGTACAGTGCATTGCTTTCAGGCATGGCATCCGCATCATAAACGCCTAGGTATTCACCGTGAGCAATTTTCAAGGCATCGTTTAAAACTCCGGCCTTACCACCGGTACCAGTTCGTCTAATTACTTTAGCGTTACGATTTTTAAACCTTTCTTCTGCTAAAACACTGTCTAGAACATCAGCAGTATGGTCCTCACAGTTATCCGCGTAAAATAAGACTTCTAATTTATCCTTAGGATAATTAAGATTCAAAATTGCTGTCGCCGTATTTTTAATTACCAATTCTTCGTTATGGGCTGGGACAACGATCGTCACTTTAGGATAACGAGGAAGCGGTGTGATTTTAACTAAAACCTTGCTGTGCTTTAGCCAAAATGCAATTGCCCCACTTAGAGTAACCATCGACATGAGCAGCGATAGCCAAATCGAAATCAACGTAATTATCTGCATTACATCACTCATTGTCATTCTTCCTCTTCGATTTAATCAAAGTCTGTTCCATATTACTTAAAATTTTTAATGTACAAAAGAAAATGATGAAAAAGCAGATGATAAAAATCAACGTAATGCCAACTGCCAAAAAGTAAAACCAATTAGTCATTTTGATCATCCTTCAAATATTCCACAATGATATCTGTTTCTAGGCCTCGTTCCAAATGCTTAAGGAGCTTGTCCAGATCAGAAAACTTTTCACAGTTTTGCAAGTCTACATTCTGAGTTGCTACTTTAAGCATCAACGGAATTCCGGTATCCAATTTTTGCAAAGCAATGTAAACTTGCTCATCTAATTCCTTATGCATCTCATCTGTAACTCTAGGTGAAAGGATCAAGAATTTACCATCGCCAGTGTAATAGATAAACTCGCTTTTTAGGCGTGTCTCCTTTAAAATCTTGGCAATCTCACGTAATAACTTGGCATGATATTGTGGATGGTGCTCTTCGACTTGTTGGTGATGTTCCCAACTGATCAATTCCGCATTAACCCAAATATTCATGTCAGGGTAACGTTTAATCTTTCTCAGATCATCTTCATAGAATTTACTTGCATTGTAATAAGTCTGCAGCTTCACGTTTAAATTATAGTGGCCTATCAAGCGCTTAGCATCGCTTTCACGACCAGAGACAATACTCCAGTCCAAAATATGGTGTCGCACTACACTTAATAAACTTGCTTCAACCGGAAAGGCAATAATCAAGAATGTCTTTTCAGTACTTGCCATTACCACATACCCCAGCAGCAAAAAAGCAACTGCGACTGTAGTCAAAATAATAATCAGCCAACTAACTAAGTATCTAGCTGAAAATAGGCCAACGAAGATTGCTAATACAAAAATCATTAACAAAGCGTTAATCACGTTAATTTGGAAAGAATCCGCTAGCCAAAATGTAATAATTGGAAAAAGCAGTGCTGCCAGCAGTGCAAAATATACTAGTCTAATATATTTTTTATTCATAACCTAACCTTCTCAAAACTCCCATTGTATGAAAAAAGGCTACTAACAAATCTAACGATCTCTTAGTAGCTCTTCTCTGTTTCTTAATTTTAAAAAACGAAATTACTTGTTTTCGTCTTTTACGGCCTTATTAAGAAATGCAACAACTGCTGCTACGTGAGCAACACGCTTCTTTGCGTTTCTCTTGTTCTTAGGTCTTTGGTTTGGTTCACAACCAGTGTTGTAGTTTTCACCTTTACGCATAGTACTATACTTCCTTTCAGATTTTCGAAAATCTAGTATAGTTTACCATGATCAAACGCGTTAATCAAGTATAGGAAAGGCAGTCATGTAATTTAAGAGTCGTTCCGCATAACTTTTATGCCCTTCAAAGTCTTCAATCGTAGTATTTAATTTAGCCACATCATCGGTAATAAAGCCATCGACGTGTTCATACATCATCTTTTTCATTTCGGCAGTATTATTGACTGTCCAAGCATATACCACGTGATTTTGTAAATGAGCTTGCCAAATGAAATCAGAACTTAAAGTGGAATATTCCATGGAATAGCCATCGGCCGCACTGCGCGGATAAGTTAGGTTGTAAGGCTGAATATATAAAACTGGAATTTTTGAATTAAGCTGGTGCATTTTTTTGACAGCAGTGTAATCAAGCGACTGCACTTGGTACTTATTCTTCAAAATTGTTTGACCGTACTTTTTATTAAAGTTCGCCACAAAGTTCTTGGAATCATGCTGTGTAGTCTTAATCTCTATCAGCAATTTTTGCTTTAACTTTTTAGCGGCTTTTATATATTGATCTAGACTAACAACCTTGCCACGATGGCCATCTTCTTTAGCAGTTAACTGAGTTAATTGTTTTACGGTTAAATACTTCGGCTCTTTGTCTACCCCAGTCAGCTTTTTCAGATTTTCATCGTGCATAATGATAAATTGATTATCTTTAGTTTCATGGACATCAATTTCTACATAGTCCGGCTTAAATTTGGCTGTCTTCTTTAAAGCCTCGATCGTGTTTTGCACACCATTTTTATCATTTACACCCCTATGGGAAATGGTGACTGGCGCATGGTTGTCTATCCCCGTCAGATAAAAAACATTCTCGACTCCGTTGACGATTATGGCAAAGATCCAGATGATCATGATTGGTGTCACGATTGCTTTATTGTGGGATGCATTAGGTAATTTTTCTTCTTTTGTGGTAATTTTAATTAAAAATAATAGTGAAATAGCACTAGTCCAGATCAGCAATAGTTCACTGATCATTTGAAAGAGTGATAGATTTATCGTAGCTAGTATTAAGGCTAATTCCCTGGGAAATATGTCCCATAATAGCTGCAGTAAATATGCCAGCACGCTGTTAATTACCATGGCCAAAATAGCGATTATTCCCAAGGCAATAAAGAAGCCCAATACCTTGCGCCAACTCTTTTTCATTAAACTGGCGCTTTTCTTCATTGCCTCTCTAGTGGTCGTTTTATCCAGCACCATAATTGGCAAAGTGAATAAAAAGCGAAGTGCCAAAATAAAAATCACGACATAAAAGACAACTAAAACCGTCAGTAAAATCCAATCTCGCGTCATGTAGTCCACAATAAACTGTGGAATTTTTAGCTTGGCTAAAAGTGGCGTTCTAAAGACAATATTGGCAAAAGGTATAATTAACAAAAAATAAATTGCCAATAAAAGTAGTGAGCCTAATCGAAAGTGTTTCAAGCATTGCCCGTACTCACTGAGGCTCTCTTTTAAATCAAATTGATTTTTGATCACCAAAATAAGCAGCGCAAGTTGACTGTAAATGACAAATAGCAATGCAGCTAACTCAATTAGCAATGCTAAAGCCACAAAGGGATGCTTAGTTAAAATAATTTCTAAATTAGAAAGCGAAACAAACGGAATGGCACCCTTTTGCAGTACAAATGTAGTGATATAACGAAAAAACGGAATAAAAACAAACTGGTTTAATACACTAATGCCCGTAAAAAGGACTAAGTATTGTAACCAATTTTGTTTAAATTCCGCTGAAAAATTCTTTATTTCATTAATTGCTTTCATTACCTAATGATTAGCAAGTTTTACCCTCTTGCATTTCCTTCTTAGTTAATTCTTGCGGTGTGTATTTATCAATTGATACCGCTCCATCAAGAATGCCACTATCATCGGATAAACTCAATGTATAATTTCTTGCGTTGACTACTAGGCCGCCTTCAAAGAAGCTAACTTCGTCTGGTGAAGTCCATAAATCAAAACCGGCATTGTTTTCTACTTTAATAGTATATTTAGGATCCTTTTCATCAAGAATCACGAATTGAAAGTTGGCACCAATTGTACAAGTACCACCAAGTCTTGAATACTTGTTTGAACCATCATTTAAAGCTAATAAAAGTGGCTTGTTTTCTGGATTTTTCTTTTCAATAATTTCTTTTGCTTCTGGTTTGATGTTAATTGAAATAGTTTCTTGTGTCATAGTTGTGTCCTCGCTCTAATCTGTTACGTTTACTCATTTTCTTAAGTATAGTATTTTTAAGCAAAATCCCCTATTAAAATGCTCAAAGTGGCCTAAATCTTTAGTTTTTTCAAATTTATCATTGCAAGCTATCCTAAAAAAGCTCAAAATGATACATAGGGTTTTTAGACGATTGTAATACGTAAGGGGGACCTTTTATGACCGTCTTAAAGAATATTGCTAAAGATAGAATTTTACAGATTACAGTTTTAATTACAGTAGTAAGTCTTTTTTTCGCTAGGCCGCGGTTAACAGATATTAATTTTCACACTTTATGGTCTGTTGCCGCAATGCTGACGCTGATCCAGATCTATGCTTATTTGCACGTTCTGGATGTTTTAGCGTACAAACTTACGAGTATCGCAGATAATACGCGTAAGTTGAACATGCTGTTCACGGTTTTGGCCGTTATCGCCGGTATGTTCTTAGGTAATGACATTACTGTATTAACTTTAATTCCACTTTATTTAAATATCGCTAAGCGCTACAAGCTGCCACAAATTTTGCCTGTTACTCTAATCGGTATGGGCGCAAACATTGGGGCCGCATTTACACCTTGGGGTAATCCCCACAACATCTTTTTAGTTAGTCGCTTCGATATTAAGCCACTAATTTTCTTCAAATGGTCAGTACCTTACTTGATCATTTCAATGGCGATCATGATTTTGGTCTTCATATTTATTCCGAAGAAAGAAATTCCGGTTCAAAAGACTGAACCAATTCGAATCAGCTGGCGTCCTACTATTATCACGACCGCTGTCTTTATCTTCTTCTTCTTTGGAGTTTTCAGAATCGTGAATATTGTTTGGCCAATGTTGATCGCAATTATCTTGGCACTAGCAATTAATCCAAGAATCATGCTTAAGATCGACTATGCGTTGCTCTTAACCTTCACTGGTTTCTTTATCTTTATCAGTGATATCCAACAGATTCCAGCAATCGTGAACTTGATTCATATGACTGTTCACTCTGAGAGCTCAACTTACTTCGCATCAATTCTTACTAGTCAAATTATGAGTAACGTTCCATCAACTATTTTGGTTGGTAAGTTCACTAATTATGCGCAAGCGTTGTTCCTTGGATCCAACATCGGTGGTTTTGGTTCCGCAATCGGTTCAATGGCCAACATGCTGGTAATGAAGACGTTCAACCAACACGCTACAGTCAGCCGCAAGAAGTTCTTTATTCAATGGACAATCATGCAATTTGCTGGCTTGATCATTTTGACAATCGTTGGTTTAGGATTGTTGATTTTCAGAATTTAAGAAATGAAAAAGAATGCTTTCAAAGCATTCTTTTTTATTGTCCAAAAGTATACAATCGGCTAAAATTTAAATAATATAGTGTGGAGGAGGATACAAAAATGTCACCACTTTTATGGATAATTTTAGCCATCATCGTATTAATTGTGGCTATTTACATTACTGCCTACAACGGCTTGCAAAGAGCCAAAGTTTATACAGAAGAATCTTGGAGTCAAATCGACGTTCAATTGAAGCGCCGTAATGACTTGATTCCTAATTTGGTAGAAACTGTTAAGGGCTACGCTAAGCACGAAAGTGAAACGCTTGAAAAGGTTGTGCAATTACGCAACCAATTAACTGAAATCCCTGCTGGCGATCACGAAGAAACTTTGAAGGTTTCTAACCAAATTACTGACTCATTAAAGACAATTTTTGCCTTATCAGAAAATTACCCTGACTTAAAGGCCAACCAAAACTTCTTAAGCTTGCAAGAAGAATTGACCAACACTGAAAACAAGATTGCCTACTCACGTCAACTTTACAACTCAAGTGCTGCTCAATACGACCAAAAGCTTTTGACCTTCCCATCAAATATTGTAGCTAAGATTCACCACTTCACTAAGGTTGACTACTTAGAAACACCAAAGGAAGAAAAAGAAGCACCAAAGGTTAAGTTTTAAAGGATACGAAAATGCTATACCAACAAATTGCACGTAATAAACGCAAAACTGTAGTGGTTATGGCTGCCTTCGTTATCATCTTAACTTTAGTCGGAGCAGGTTTTGGCTATTTATTCAGCAATACGCCATGGACGGGAATTCTTATTGCTTTAATCGGCAGTTTGATCTATCTCTTTTTAGTAATGCGCGATCCTGCCAACATGGTGATGAGTTTAAACCATGCTCAAGAAATTCACGAACAAGACAATCCGCAGCTTTGGCATATCGTAGAAGATATGGCAATGGTGGGCCGCGTGCCTATGCCCCGCGTTTTTATCATTAATGATCCTAGTCCTAATGCCTTTGCGACGGGCCGAGATCCCGATCACAGCGCCGTAGCGGTTACGCAAGGCTTATTAGACATGATGGATCGTGAAGAGCTGGAAGGCGTATTAGGACACGAGATTTCCCACATTAGAAATTACGACATCCGTTTATCAACGATTGCTGTTGTCCTGGTTGGGGTAATTTCATTTCTTTCAGGTCTTGCTAGCCGCTTCATTTGGTTTGGCGGCAGTGATGACGACGATGACAATAACAATGCTTTTGAGATGATCTTTAAAGTTGTTGCGATTGTCTTTGTTTTGATCTTAGGTCCATTATCTGCATCCCTAGCCCAAATGGCACTTTCCAGAAACCGTGAATTTTTAGCAGATGCTAGTTCCGTCGAATTAACCAGAAATCCGCAAGGACTCATTTCTGCTTTAGAAAAAATTGAAGGCAGTCAGCCAATGAAACAAGCCGATCGCTCAAGTAGCGGCATGTATATCGAAAACCCATTTAAACATAGTGGCAGTCTTTTTGATACGCACCCACCTACAGACGAGCGAATTAAACGTCTACAACAAATGTAATAAAAAAAGAATCCGGAATTTCCGGATTCTTTTTTAGTTTTAGCTACTTCAAATTGATATTTGCTTGTCTAAACAATTCTTCTCGCATGGCAGCAGGTGTCATGTGATAATATTGATTAAATTTTTTGTAGAAGAATGACTTGCTTGAATATCCAACTCGTCCAATAATTTCCTTAAGTGAAATATCAGGTTGAGCAAGGAGTTCGCGTGCCTCTTGCATTCTTCTTTCATCAACATGATCGACAAAACTCTTGCCTGTTTTTGCCTTAACCATGTTTGAGAAATAATTTGGATTGAAGCCAAAATACTTAGCAGCGTCAGCTAGCGATACATCTGCAAAATGTGCATCAATATAATTATCTAATGACTTCTTTTCGAATTTAGTCTTGTCTAAATTAGTTGGAGTAGCCATTCGCTGGGTTCTAATCGAAATGATTAGCATTACGGTCAATTCGGCCTGAATTAAGGCCGTAGCGAATAAATCATTGTTCAAATAACCGCCGATGATGTGTTGCATTACTTGGGATGCACGAGTTATTTGATTGTTCTTTAGCCACAATACGTGTTCATTGTCAAGGCTATCAATAATTTGTTCAATAACCTTGTTTTCACGCTTTCCTTTGTAACTAAAGTACTTGAAGTATTCACGATAGGCAAAACCTGGCTTAAACTTTAACTTAACAAGGACTGAGTCTTCTTTTTGACTCTTGACCTCATACTTCCATCCCTCTGTTAACAGAAGCACGTTACCAGACTTCATGGTAATGATCTTTTCACCACTCTTAATTGTCACAGTACCTTTAGCAACATAGAGTATTGTTGATACATCCATCTGATAACGGTGGATTCCAGTATTATGATTTTCAAGGTAGATAGTAAACAGATCAAAATCTGGATTTCCTGCTTCTAGCTTTATTTCATTCCTGTCTGTTGAATTCGACTTTAATATGCTAGCCAGATATTGGTCCAAAGCAACAGCTGCCATATCCATGTCCACCTTCCTTACAATAAATCAAATTATAGTACTATTATAACTATATAATAATGCATTATTATAAGCTATTTGATTACAAATTCGACCATCTTTATAGTGAAAAAATTTCTTTTACGAATTAGACAATCAAAAAATCATCTTGTACAATCAGAATTATGATAGTAACACTAAATAATATTACTTTTTCCTATGAAAAAGAACCTATAATCCAAAATTTATCATTAAAAATTCCAGCAGGCTTCTCACTGCTGATGGGACCTACGGGCTGCGGCAAATCCACACTGCTTAAAATTATTGCGGGCCTCTACCCTAAATATGCGGGCAAATTGACTGGCACCGTGGAATTAAATGGGCAAAAAACAGCCATGATGTTTCAGAATGCGGCTGAGCAGTTTACGATGGCGACCCCACGTGAAGAGATCGTTTTTGCCTTGGAAAATTTGCAAGTTGAGCAAAAGGACTACGAAAAAAAATTAGCTAAAGCAGTAGAATTTACACAAATTTCGGACCTACTTGATCAGAAGATCAATACCATGTCGGGTGGCCAGCAACAACGTGTAGCTTTAGCTGTTTTACTCGCTATGAATGTGGACGTGCTTTTGCTTGATGAGCCTTTTGCCAGCTGCGATCCAGATGCACGGAGCTTTTTGATCAGCAAATTGGCTTTACTGGCTAAAAATGGCAAGACCATCATCTTGAGTGACCACGTTTTAGATGATTATGAGCAGGTCTGTGATCACTTATTTGAGTTTAAAGCTAAAACTGTGCAGGAATTGTCAGCTGACGAGAAGGAAAAAATATTTATACAAAATAAGCAAATGCATGCACACGAATATTCATTTTCTTTGCCAACCGGTCAGCCAATTTTCACCTTAAAAAACGTGCAGATTACGCAAAATAAATTGTTGCTTAAGCAAGCTGATCTAAATCTTTATTCAAAGAGCACTTTGATCACTGGACCTAACGGCGTGGGCAAAACATCCCTGTTTAAGGCGATGACGAAGATGATTCCTTATAGTGGGAGTTTTACTTACCATGATCATGAAATAGCTAAATTGCATCAACGTAAGTATTTAGCTCAAGTTGCGCAAGTCTTTCAAAAGGCAACGGATCAGTTTTTGACCGTGACTGTAAAAGATGAACTCAAGCTCAGTAAGAAAGATCGCAATAGCTTTTTTACGGACCAAAAAATAGAGGAATGGTTGGATAAATTGGGACTAGCTAATCACTTGGATCAGGTCGTTTATACCTTGTCAGGCGGTCAACAAAAAAAGTTGCAAATTTTACTACTACTCATGACCAAACATGATGTACTTTTAATCGATGAACCACTCAGTGGTCTAGATCATAATTCTGTAAAGCTGGTGTTGAACCTAATGCGAGAAAGCCAAGAGAGGCTCCAGCAGACGTTTTTAATCATCAGCCATCAGATAGACGAGTTAGCTGATTTCTGCTCTTATCGCCTTGTTTTTGACCAGCAGCAGCTTAAATACGTGGAGAAGTAACTATGAATCCCAGTTTAAAATTTATCTTAGCTTTTATTGTTTCGCTGGAAATATCGTTAAAAGCTAGTTTAACTACCAACATTTTAGTAATCGCGTTTGCGTTAGTTTATTTACTGGTCACTAAGACTAAACTCAAAGAATTGCTTTTACTGATCATTTTGCCCTTCATCGCGGCCTTTACGATCTTTGCGACGCTTTATTGGTTCTCGCCTACGCCAGACCCCTATTATGCCTGGAATTTATCAACACGCGTCTACGTTTATACGTTGACGATTGCCTGCGTGACTCGTAAAGTCACTGCGACGGATTTTGCTCGTTCGCTGGAACGAAATTTGCACCTGCCGAGCAAGTTTGCGTACGGCGTTTTGGCAGCGATCAATATCATTCCGAAGATGCGTATGGCGGTCAATCAAATCCGCACCTCGGCGATGATGCGCGGGATGTACCTTAGCTTTTGGTCACCAGCTCTTTATTTTAAGGCGATCTTAGTTGCGCTAAATTCAGCCGATAATCTGGCCCAAGGCATGGAATCGCACGGCTATGTTGAGAATCAAAAAAGATCTACAATAGTGGCAATTCCACTGACTAAAAAAGATTGGTTGATCTTTTTTACATTATTAATTTTGGTAAATATCTCATTATTTTGTTTTAAGTAGGTGAAGAAATGGAAATTATCGAAGGAAAAATGCCCTTCATGGGCTATGAAACTTACTACCGCATTGTTGGTAAACGAAGCGAGAAGCCGCCACTAATTCTGCTTCATGGTGGCCCTGGTTCAACGCATAATTATTTTGAAGTTTTGGATAAACTCGCAGAAATCGACGATCGTCGCATCATCATGTATGACCAATTAGGCTGTGGCAACAGCAGCATCCCTGACGATCATCCAGAACTTTATAACAAAGAAACTTGGGTTAAAGAATTAAAAGCTCTACGTGAACACTTGGCCTTGCGCAAGATCCACTTATTGGGCCAAAGCTGGGGCGGGATGCTCGCCATCATTTACATGTGTGATTACCACCCAGAAGGCATTCAAAGTGTGATCTTATCAAGTACCCTTTCATCAGCTTCATTATGGTCAAAAGAACTCCACCGTATGATCAAGTACTTGCCAATTGAAGAACAGGCTGCAATTCACCGCGCCGAATTAACGGATACATTTACCGAACCTGACTACTTGAAAGCCAACGAACACTTTATGAACCAACACGCCATCGACATGACAAAGAAGTGGCCAGAGTGCGTGATGCGTGAGAAAAAAGGTGGTACGGTTGCTTATGAGACTGCTTGGGGTCCTAACGAGTATACCCCTGAAGGTAACTTGCACGACTATGAATACACCGATCAATTGGGCAAAATAAAAGTTCCAACTCTGATTACGAGTGGAACCGACGATTTGTGTACTCCATATGTTGCTAAGATGATGCAGGACAACATCCCTGGCAGTAAATGGAAATTATTTGAAAATTGTGGTCATATGTCATTTGTCCAAAAGACCGACGAATATATTGCTATGCTTAAAAAATGGCTTGATGGCAATGATTAACAAAAACGCCTCTGATTTTCTCAGAGACGTTTTTTAATAAGGAAAATCTTTAAGACGATCTTTTTCAGTGATCTTTCTAATTACCTTACCAGGTACACCTACTACTAAAGAATTATCTGGAACATCCTTAGTCACTACTGCCCCTGCTCCGATCACGCAGCCATTGCCAATCGTTACCCCTGGACACACAGTAACATTACTTGCTAGCCAGCAATTATCGCCAATGGTTATTGGGGCACCATATTCAATATCATCAACTTCACCATCAGCTTGTTTTCTAGGGTTACGTTGTTCATACATTAAAGGATGAAGCGGCGTGATTAAAGAGACATTAGGACCACACATTACATTTTTACCAATTGTAATTGGACAAGTATCAAGAACCGTTAAATTAAAGTTGGCATAAAAATTATCTCCTAAATGAGTAAAGCAGCCATAATCAAACTGAATTGGACCTTGGAGAAAAACGCCTTTGCCATGATCAGGCAATAGCTGGTCTATAACTTTATTTCTTTCTTCCGCATTATCTTCTGGAATTTGATTATATTTTTGACTTAATAAATGAGCTTTTCTTCTCATTTCAGATAAATTACCTTTTCCAGGGCGATACGGTTTACCAGCCAGCATTCTTTTAGTATTCTCTTCCATAAAATCTCTTCCTTTACTTAAGCAATTAACTTAATCTTATCATGAAAGCGGTTTAAGCGTCTCTGATTTCTCAGAGACGCTTTTTTCTACTTATGATATGGACTACCCGAGTTAATCATGAACGCACGATAGATCTGCTCAATCAAAACCACCCGCATCAACTGGTGTGGCATGGTCAACTTACCAAAACTGATCAGATCATCCCCGCGCTTATTCACTGCATCGCTTGTTCCTAAGCTACCACCAATGACGAAGGTAATATCCGAATGGCCATACGTTGCCAAATCCTGAATTTCTTTAGCAAATTCCTCACTGCTACGCTGCTTTCCCTTAATCGCAGTAACGTACACGTACTCCTTATCCTTGATCTTGCTTAAAATTCGCTGGCCTTCAATTTCCTTAACCTTTTCGTCTTCAGCCGCACTGAATTTTTCCGGTGCTTTTTCGTCAGGCACCTGCACAATCGATACTTTTGCAAAACGATTTAGTCGCTTTTTATATTCCGCAATCGCATCTTTAAAATATTTCTCTTTTAATTTTCCAACACAAACAATCTTAATATTCATACCCACTAGTTTACTACAAAACTACTCAATAGTTTTCCACATTTATCATGAAACACAATCCATATTTTGTGGTATGATTTTAACTATACTCTATAACTTGTGGCTAAATAAATTCCAAAACTTTTTTGAAAAATACTTTCCCACATTTTTATTTTGAAAGCATTTTTTCACAAACTTTATTTGTTCTTTCCCGATATAACAGCATGAACATTTGTTTTAACAAATTATTTTTACTAACTTTATGAACATTTTTCTATTTTTTCCACAGGTGAATAAAATTATAATTCCTTAGTTATGCACAATCCACAAAGTTATCCACACTTATCAACAGGTGTAGATCTATTTGACAAATTTTAAAGCCGAACTTTTCAGTGTTACACATTTAAATAGTTAACAAAAAGGCTATATCCGCGTTCAAAGCGCATGATATAGCCTTTTATTCTTGTAAACTTTTTACTTTACTTATTAATTGCCTTCAAGTTTAACCTTTAAGCTGACATTTCTACCATTTCTGTTCACGGTTACATTTACGGTATCACCTACTTTGTGGCTGTACAGAATGCTGTGTAACGATGCCACATCGTCGACCTTCTTGCCGTCAACTGCAGTAATCACATCGCCGCTCTTCATGCCAGCACGTGAAGCTGAACTGTTCTTGTTAATTGAAGCAACATAAATACCATTCTTAAGGTTTGACTTGATCTTCAAACGGCTTCTGTATGCTTCAGGAATACCATTAAGTGCAACTACTCTTACACCAAGTTGTGGACGAGTAATCTTACCCTTCTTAACCAATTCATTAACGATAGTTACAACTTCGTTTGAAGGAATCGCGAATCCCATACCTTCTACAGAAGTACCGTCACTTGATTGAGCAAGCTTCATTGAGTTGATCCCGATAACTTGACCAGCTGAGTTAACCAAAGCACCACCTGAGTTACCTGGGTTAATTGCGGCATCAGTTTGGACAACTGTTTGTTGGTGGCCTGATGAAGTTTCAATTGTTCTAGCAGGAGCTGAGACAATACCTTGCGTTACCGTAGAAGCATATTCACTACCAAGTGGTGAACCTACAGCAATAACAGTTTGACCGGCTTGTAAGCTCTTAGAATCGCCGAATTCAGCAGTTTGCGTTACATACTTAGCATCGATTGATAAAACAGCCAAGTCGGTTGTGCTATCTTTACCAACAACCTTAGCACTTACAGTTTTACCATTAGCAAGTTGAACTTGAACTGCGTCACTACCTGAAATAACGTGGTTGTTAGTTACGATGTAACCCTTACCGTTTGATTTCATGTAGACAACACCTGAACCTTCACTGTAGGTTTCAAGCTTGCCGTTCTTTTTGGATGAACTGCCCTCATCATCGCCAAACAAGCTGTTATAGAGCGAATCCGTGCTGCTTGATGATTGACGCTTTAAGTTAATCACGGACACTACAGCGCCTTTAACGCTGTTGTAGGCGCTTGTCATAGTGCCGCTTGTCTTGGCACTCTTTTGTGAGACTTTGCTGCTGCTTGATGAGACGCTGGTTTGAGCTGCACTATTATTAACTGATGCACTGTTCATTTGATCAGCTGCGTAATATGAAACTCCACCACCGATAAGTCCACCAACTACACCAACAATAGCTGCAGTGGCAATAATTTTACCGCTGCCGCTTCTTCTTTTTGGCATTTGACTATTATTGTTTTGATTCTCTGTCATACTTGTCTCCCCTCAATTTTACTTTTTAATATCATACCTATTAAATTTGAACTTTGTATGAAAAAAAGGTGCTAAAATTGCTAAATTTGAATTAATTTCGTAGGCTTAGCAGGCTCTGTATCAATTATCTTAGCATCATCGCTTAAATCTGCATCCCCTTCAATCAACATTTCCTTCGCCGTCTCATGAGCGAGGTACTCCGTATTATTATGCTGGCTGCGGTGTGCTAAAAAGATGTGCTTGGTCTTCGACGTCACCACGTCCACCAAGGCTTGAGCAGCTTGATCATTAGATAAGTGCCCTACATCTGACAAGATTCTCTGCTTCAATGGCCAAGAATACGGTCCATCCCGCAACATCATCGTATCATAATTAAATTCCATCATGTATGCATCTGCGTCTTCGATCGTGCCTTCAACTTCTTCAGAGACATAACCGGTGTCGGTTAAAAATGCGACACGTTTGCCACCACTAGTGAAAACGTAGTATTGGGGTTCAGCTGCATCGTGGCTAGTCGCAAACGCCATAACATCTAAATCGCCAAAAGTTTTTGTCTGTCCCGGCTCAATCGTGTTCATCTGCTCAGCCGGCAATTTGCCAATTTTTTGCGTATCAAGCAAGTACTGCCACGTGCCGCTGTTGGCAAAAGCATCAATTCTAGGATAGCGTCGCATTAACACACCAAGGCCGCCACTATGGTCCGTATGATCGTGGCTTAAAAAGGCCATGTCGATGTCATTGATGTCTACTCCGACATCTGCTAGCAAATCTTTAGTCTTTTTACCAGACAGGCCAGCATCCATAAGGATTTTATGCTGGCCTGTCACTATTAAACTGGTATTTCCGGTTGAACCACTTGCCAAAACGGAAACTTTCATTATTTACTTCTACCTTTCTACGTTATAGGTACTCGATTGCAGCATTTGTGCTGTATAAGCATTCACACGCTTTAAAGTAATATTCTTAGTCGTCTTGTTTTCTACCCAAACTAACCAAGTTGGTAATAGAATTGTGCTGCCGCGAACTTCAGTTAACTTAGAATAGCCTAACTTAATGCGGGCAACGCGAGAATTGTTGGTCAATTCACGGTCGATGTACATGGCACGAATCGCACGCCAAGCACTGATGGTTGACTGCAATTCACGCACAGGACTAGCTGGCCCCATGTAAGTTTCGGTGTAGTTAGTAATCTGATTGTCCTTGACACTGATTGTCAATTGAGCCACATTGGCATAAATTTCACCATAGTCAGAAGTTTGAACAAACATGTAGTTGTCGGCACTCGACATATCCGGTTCATACTTGAACTGCTTGCCATAAGGCACGTTTTTCGGATCATTTTTAAACTCATTAACCTGCTTCAACGCGGTCTTTTCATTCTTAGACAAAGTTGTAGCTATCTTGGGTGTAGCGTAAAGCGTATTGTCAGTCTTTGAGTAGCGTGCAGTAACATTAGTTAAATCACTTACCTTAGAAGACAAGTAATCTCTATTCTTAGTGGCTAAATAGTAGCCTGAATCCGGCGTATTCGAAATTGATTCGGGCAGATCGATATTGTCCGACTTCATCTCTGAGCGAATGCTGGCCACACTTTGCGTTGTGGTATCCGCATTGCTCAAGTTAACAGGTGAATGCAGAATTTCGATTCCTAAATAAATATCAATTAGTAAGAAGACAATGAAAAACAGCCATTCAATTCGTTTATAGTCCATTGAATTACTTCGCCTCCCCGCTAGTTACGGATTCGCTAAATTTACGGTAAGTGGTCAAATCTTGCTTTTCCCACTCGCTAACGCTCTTCCATTCATCATAGGCCTTCACATAATAAGTTGGCACTAGGTTAATCAAACCATGACGACTAGAATCTTTTTCAGTCGTAAAGCCAATCACGATTCTTTGAATATCGTCTTGCTTCAAGCCGTGTGATGCCAATTCATCAACTACGTCTTGCGTCGGCTTAATCGTTTTGGTCTGTCCATCAAATGGAATTGGAATCTGAAAGTTGATGCTGTTAAAAGCTACATTGATTGAATCCGTTGAGAAAGTAGTTTTAACTTGTAAATCATGCTTATTCAAGAAGACTGGAATTCCTTCGATGTAGTTCAAATAGCTGACGTTTGAACCATCTGCGTCAAAGAAACGCAAATCTTGTTCGGTCAAACCAAGTTGGTGCACATAGTAGACACTATCGAGCAAACGACTCGTTGCGGAAGGAATCTTATTCTTTTCGTAATGAGTGTAAAGATAGTTATGCTCGCCGGACTTAGGAGCCGGCACCTTCAATCTGGTGTAGTAGCTAAGTGAATAAATTGTTTGACCGTTTTTATTCGTCTTACTGGTAACACCAGAAGTACCTAACAAACGTGAGACAAAGTAAGAATATGATTGATGGTTAGTCAAATAGCTATAAACCTTACCATCGATTTCTCGACTATAAAATGGTGAGTAACCTTCTCTTAAACGTACCAGACGTACTGGTGACTTGCTTTTGGCATTTTGCGCATATTTACGCAAACGATCAAAGTTAGCGCCCTTGATTTTAATCTGGTAAATTTCGTTGTTTTGGTCATTGCCCAGATAAATCCAGTGATTGGATTTGGAAACGAAGAAACGGTTGAATTCACGATCATCATTAGCAGATTTGTTCAATTGGTTAAATAAAGAAAAGGTAATCTCATCTGGATAAACCAATTGCACGTATTCTGGGCTATTCAAGTACTCTTGATATCTGGCTTGTGAATGAACGATTTTCTTGATCTTGTTAACAGCCTTAGCCTTCTTGATTTCTTTAGTAAATTCCAAAGTTAAGTTGTTCTTGGAATCATAAAGCTGACACAAGTTGCCGTTAGGAAAACCATAGGAAGTCGTTGGAATATACAGATCATAAAGAGATTTTACGCTGCGGTTGCGTACCTGCTCCTTAGTCGTCGTATTTTCTTGATTCTGTTGACCGATGTTACTGAAGCGTTGGTCACTGGTCATAATGAAGATCCACAACACAATGGACAAAACTATGACGATAAATGTGCCTAAGCCCAATAAAAAGTCGCCTAGCTTGAATCTAAACTTCATCCCAGTCGTCCTCCTCTGTCATTGGTTCATAAGGTAAGG
The DNA here is from genome assembly GCF_000980505.1 of Lactobacillus sp. N54.MGS-719. Lineage (NCBI taxonomy): Bacteria > Bacillati > Bacillota > Bacilli > Lactobacillales > Lactobacillaceae > Lactobacillus > Lactobacillus sp. N54.MGS-719. The sequence goes on along the minus strand of NZ_LARO01000021.1, from coordinate 7,833 downwards.
AAATGTAGAAGGTAGAACCTTTGCCTTCGCTACTGTCAGCCCAGATACGACCATGGTGGGCTTCAACGATTTCTTTAGCAATCGCCAAACCCAAACCGGTACCACCTTGAGCACGTGAACGAGCCTTATCGACTCTGTAGAAACGATCGAAGATCTTGCCCAAGTCTTTACGTGGAATACCCAAACCTTGGTCGGAAATACTCAAGATGACGTGGTTTTTGTTTTGCGTCAAACGAACCGTAATTACACCACCATCTGGTGAATATTTAATTGCATTGTTCATGATATTGTCGATTACCTGCATCATCTTGTCGGTATCGATTTCTACCCAAAGAGCTTGATTGCCTAATTCACGCTTGATCGTGTATTTCTTCTTTTTATCATTGTTTTTGTCAGTCTTAACGATCATGTCGAATCTATTCAAGATGTGGTTAACAAAATCGTTCAGGTTAACAAATTCAAGGTCCATCTTTGAAACGCCACGGTCCATTCTGGAAAGACTGAGCAAGTCGTTGATCATACGAATCATTCGACTAGTTTCTTGTTGCGTTACTTCCAAGAATTTTGGCGCGATGTTTGGATCCTTCCAAGCCCCTTCGTTTAAGGCTTCAATGTAGGCTTGCAAACTAGTAAGTGGCGTTCTAAGTTCGTGCGAAACGTTAGAAACGAATTGCTTTTGTGAATCTTCGTTCTTTTGTTGTTCCGTTACATCGTGCAAAACGCATACGCTACCGGAAACAAAGCCCGTTACTCGCTTAATCAAAGAGAAGCTAGCGTGCAGGATCATTTCATCACGCGTATTTGGATCGATTATAACGACAATTTCTTTTTGACTAGAAATTAAATCTTGTGAGGAAGTATCCTTCAAGCCAAGGACTTCCGCGATTGGTTTTTTAATGACGTCTTCTTCTTTAACATTTAAGAAGTTCAAAGCCATCTGGTTAACAACGCTGACGTTGCCGTGACGATCGGTAGCCAGCACCCCATCGCTCATGTGCGAAAGCACGCTGTCCAACCTGCGTCGTTCACTATCGGACTCTTCTTGCGAGCGTTCGATTCGAACAGACAAAGTATTAAAGGCACGACCTAATTGACCCAATTCATCGTTTGAATAGATCTTTACCTGGCTAGAATAATCACCATCGGCAATATGCAAGGCCTGCTTCTGCATTTCTTCGATAGGCTGCGTAATTGCCCGGGAAATGACTAACGCCAGGAATGCGCCAAGCAGTGCCGCAATTAAGGATGCGATCAAGAATGTTAATGAAATCTGCCGCAGGTTGTTAAAGACATCCTGCATGCTGGCTTTCACATAGATCGCTCCGACGTTATTGTTAGATCCGTTTCCACTAGTCAGTGGAGAAATCTGAATCATGTAATTGCCGTGGTCATCGATTACCTTGTTAATCTGATGCCCGGTTGAAATTACCCGCTTAACATCGGTGTTGTTGATTCTTTGACCGATCTTGCTTTTATCATTCAAATTAGAAACGGCACGAATCGTATCCTTGTTGTCAACGACGATAATTTCACTGATCGCATCATTATTGTAGTCATTAACGATCTGGTTCAAACGGTCGTTGGCATTTTTACTGTCACTGGTCAGTTGATTAGCTAATTGATTACTTACAACCGTCTGAATTTGAATTGACGATTGAAAGTTCTCAATACTGGTTTGTTCAAGCTGTCTGGTAAAATAAGCTCCAATAACTTCGATTGTTGCCAGCAGCATCAGCATGAACACGATCGCTAATTTCATATTGATGGAATTAAACGTATCATTTAACTTTTTTCTGAGTCTTTTCATTTCTCACTCAACATCTAAAAAAAGAAAGCCACTTACTTCTTCAGTTCTGTGGCTTTCTTTAACTATCCCTCACTTGGCTGTTTTACGTAATAACCTACACCACGGCGAGTAACTAAAACTTGAGGTTGAATTGGATTATTCTCAATCTTTTCTCTTAAACGGTGAACGGTTACGTCAACAGTCCGCACATCACCAAAATAATCATAGCCCCAAACAGTTTGCAATAAGTGTTCACGGGTCATAACTTGTCCCATATGTTGTGCTAAGTAGTAAAGAAGTTCAAATTCACGGTGAGTAAGTTCGATCTTCTTACCATTCTTTTCAACAATATAGGCATCTGGCATGATTAATAGATTGCCGATCTTAATATTCTTATCGGGCTCTTCTTGGTTAGCAGCCTCAGCCTTCTTAACGATATCACGGCGACGTAAGTTAGCCTTAACACGAGCAACTAATTCGCGGTTAGAAAATGGCTTAGTTACGTAATCATCTGCACCCATTTCAAGTCCTAAAACTTTATCAATTTCAGTATCTTTAGCAGTTACCATGATAATTGGCATATCGTGCGTTTGACGAACTTCACGAGCAACCTCGAGTCCGTCTTTCTTTGGTAACATCAGGTCCAGAATCATTAAATCTGGATCATATTCGTCAACTTTTTGAACAGCTTCTTCGCCATCATAGGCAGTGTCGACGTCAAAGCCCTCCTTAGTTAGGTTAAATTTGATAATATCAGATATAGGCTTTTCATCATCGACGACGAGAATTTTTTTTGGCATCGGGAATGCCTCCTTTGCTCTTACATTATACTGAATTTTGTAACATTAGCCAAAAAATTTGAGTTTTTTTCAAAAAAGTCTTGCATTTTTTTACGTTTCAGAGCATAATAATATCTGTTGATTGATTCAACGCATGGGTGGCTAGCTCAGCTGGCAGAGCAACGGACTCTTAATCCGTGGGTCCAGGGTTCGATCCCCTGGCCACCCATAACTGTAAGAGATATGACAGAAGTTATATCTCTTTTTTTGTTCATTCATTTGATTAGCGCTTGTAAGCTCTTTCTTGGTAAAATAGAAGAAAAGAACTTATTCAAGGGGGCTTTACTATGAACGAAGCTGTATTTTTCAATCCGGGGGATGCCATTGCATCTTCACACGACTTCAAGGAAGCACGGCGCAGTGCACAGATTATTAAGGCAGAACGTCCGACTGACCGTCAGATTGTAATTGCCGAAAATGATAAAAATGGCGTGTACGCTGTCTACTATGCCGATAGTGCAAACAAAGATCAAAGCGGAATCGCCCACCACATTAAGGATCAAATTTAAGAAGAAAGTCACTTTTTGTGACTTTTTTTATTTTTTTCAAAAAAAGGGTTGTCAAAACCTATTTCAACTGGTAATATATTTAACTGTCAGCACGAGAGCTGATGAAACCAATATGGGTGGCTAGCTCAGCTGGCAGAGCAACGGACTCTTAATCCGTGGGTCCAGGGTTCGATCCCCTGGCCACCCATAATATGAAAATGGCACTGCGAGGAGTCGGTGCTTTTTTTGTGCTTAAAATTAGATATGTGAGAAATCCTGCCCCAACGGACAGGATTTTATTATTTATAAGCTCTATTTCTTCGCAGCAGCTTCTGCTTCAGCGGCTGTGTTTGATGGAGTTAATTTTACGCTTCCATCAATAAATTTAACATCGCTAGCTTTTACATAAGCATTATGACCAACATTAATTGTGCTCCAATGAACGGTTGGCGTTGTACTTGCATAAAAACTTGTGCCTACCAAGTGATAGAATAATTCAGCCTTATTTTCACTTGGTACCCAAATATATACTAACTTGTCTACTTTTAATTGACCTTTTTGTTTACTTATTTTTTGGCCGTTATGATCTTGGATAGTTCCGTCTGCATTATACACATCAGTGTCCTTAGGGAATGTAATGTATGAGAAGTTTTCAAAGAAATAGTCATGTAGTGGAATACTTTTAGCAGCTTTCACATCAGAAGCATTGATCCACTGATCAGTACCTTTGATGTGATAAAAATGGTCGTCGTTTTCACTTCTCTTAGAAAGTTCATTAAATTCCAAACGATCAACTGTAAATTTTGTTCCTACAGGAGTAATATGAGCCGTTCCTTTATAGCCATTACTGGTTTGGGTAATTAAACGAGTCGGAGTGGTTACAGTGACTGTTGTTTCTTCCGAATTAGTAGATGCTGATGATGAACCAGATCCATTCACTGAAGTATTAGTTTTAATAACTGGTCCTAAATTGGCTGATTTAATGTATTGTTTGCTTGGACCACCAATTCTGAAGTAGTGCTTACCATTTTTGAATTTGTAAGAACCACCATAAGTAGTGACTGTTTCACCTTTATAAAGCTTCCATCTGCCGTTATACGAAGTACGACCATTGGAAGACTTATAAACATAAGTGTTATGCGTTACTTTACGCGTTACACCATCAATATTGGTAGCTCTTAAATAGTGATTTAATCCATTTACTTTGTAATACAAATTGCCATTTATTTTTACAGGCTTAGTCATCACATCAACGGTCTTGTATGCATAATATTTGGTACCTGTGCTCTTACCATCTCTGTCATATGCCATTGAAGTATGCATGATTGTTTTAGTAATAGTAGTGTCTGCAGCTTGAACTGTGTGAGTCTGTGAGCCAAATGAAAGCACCGGGCTTACAGCCATCAAAGCCGCAACTGAAGCTAAGATAAGTTTGTTTTTCTTCATTTTAATCATCTTTCTATTAATATCTCGCTAATACTTTTATTATCTCCCCCCAATTTTTAAGTCAATCAACACAGTCTGAATTTTTCCGACAAAAATCCTGCCCCTACGGACAGGATCTTTGTTAATTATTTAATTTATCTAAATCTACATAGTATGGTAAAAGATTCGATATTTTAGTTGTTGATCCCTTTATATTTGAAGCGCTGATAAATGTATGAGTACCTTTGATTTGATACTTATATTGTGGTCCAGCAGTCTTAGCATTAACAGTTACGGTTGTACCGCTAGGAATACGTTGGCCTAAAATCATATCTCCAGCTCCAACATTAACGGTCTTACCATCAACAATAACTCTATGAGCATTAACGCCATTAACTTTAACGACTCCAGGCAACACCTTCCCTGTTTTTGCATCTGAAGAATCATTCACAACATAAACTGGTACTGTTTGACGACCAGGGGCTGTTACCGTAATCTTTTCGCTATTAGAGCAATTCTGCAAACCATTAATTGTGGCAACGTTTCTAACGTTGATATATCTACCTTTACCCAATGAGTAATAGTAACTATTCTTTATTTTCTTATAAGGCAAATAATATTTTTCAGTACTAGTTGTATAAGCTTGAGAGTCTATGTTACTCTCAAGCACATAATATCTTTTATCTTGGCTAGTTTTTCTTAAACTGCCTGAAAAATAAACTGGATATCTATAAGATAAGCTACCTATCTTTTTACCACTAGCATTGTAAATATAGCTATTATTTAACAAACGGAAAGTATTTCTTCCATTTACTTTGCCAATAGAATCCAATGGAACATATTTGCCTTTACCAACATTGTAGCAGACATATTTTTGCCCCTTAATAAGCCGTGGACTACCGTAATATTTCATAGTAGTGTTGGTCTTAATTCCACTCGATAAGCTTTTCCCGTTTACGTTATAACTTAAAGCTGTACTTTTGATACCAGCATAATAATTAGTATGTATCGTCTTTTGCGCAGCTTGAACTGTGTGAGCTTGTGAGCCAAATGAAAGCACTGAGCCAATAGCCATCAAAGCTGCAACTGAAGCTAAAATAAATTTGTTTTTCTTCATTTTAATCATCCTTCTATTAATATCTCACTTATACATCTATTATCTCCCCCAATTTTTAAGTCAATCAAGGCAGTCTGAATTTTCTCAGCAAAAAATCCTGTCGATAATGACAGGATTTTCCTACTTTTTCTTAATTTTTATTCTCTGCAGCCGCTTTAGCTTCTGCCTGAGTGTTACTTGGCTTAAGTTTCAAACCATCAAAGTATTTCATATCACTGGCCTTAACATAAGCATCAGAAACTTTAAGCTTATCGCTTGTTGACGAAGTTGTATAAAAGCTTTTAGCAATCAGATGGTAGAACAACTCAGCCTTATTTTCACTCGGAAGCCAAATGTATAATAGGTTATCAGCTCTGAACCAATTTGCTTGCTTTCTCACTTTTACTCCATCAGCGTTCAGCTTTTCACCTTGACGATTATATACATCTGCGTTGTTCTTAAATCTTACCAAAGAATAATTGGTACGGGCATTTTCAAATTCTGGATCAAACAAAGGAATCTTTTTATTAACTTTAACAGCAGAGCCCATTATCCATTGATTGCTGCCTTTAATATGATAAAATCCATCGTCGTTAATCATTCCTGCTGGGAAGTTATCACTAAATGAAGTTACCTCATGGCGATCAACTGTCAATTTTGTTCCTGGCTTTAAATTCTTACGGACAGTATTGCCTTTATTATTAAAAGTTCTAGCAAGCCAATCAGCGTGTGGCTTTATTACAGCAGTAGCAGTCTTGACAACAGGTCTAGCTTTGAAGTTAGCTACTTTGACGTACTTATTTGATGTTGGACTAATTTTATAAAATTTTTGACCATTTTTAAGTGTCTGTCCATCACCATATGTAGTTACTGATTGCCCCTTGTATAATTTCTTTTTATTTTTATATGAAGTTCTCTTATTGGTTGAATTATAGATATATGCGTTTCTTGTGACTTTTCTAGTTGCAACAACAGAATATGCTGCTTTTACTTGTTGAGTAGAAAATACTCCAATAGCCATCAAAGCTGCAACTGAAGCTAAAAAGTATTTCTTATGATTCATTTCATTTTCTCCTTTATTAACTCTTAACGTTATTATACTCGGATAGAAAAAAAGCGCTTGAAAATTTTTCAAGCACTTTAAAATATTAATCCCATTCAATTTCATAAATTCTATTTAAAATTGTGAGATTCTTATTATTAACAAGCTTATGATACGCAACTGTTAAATAACCATGATTTTCACCAATAATCTGAATTGATTCTACCTCTGAGTGCATTCCTTTTCCGCTAATATTAACAGCAGATAATCCGACTTCTTCCCATTGTGAGGTCTCTTCATGCGCATAATAAGGAATCTTTTTAATCATTTTTGGATAATACTTATGATCTTCCATATTCGGTTTATGTTGACTAGTAATATAAATATTCCCTGCGTTATCTAAATCATAACCCTGTACAGAATTATTCATTAAATCATCAAAATTAGAAATAGTAAAACTATCTTCACATGGATATTTTTGCTTATCGCGTAAATCCACATAATCAATACTTGTATCATCTAAAGCTTGATTAATCATTTTTGCATTATAGATAACAAAATGTCCAGTTCCATCATTTTCCATTGTAGCAATTAACATTTTTGTATAGTCTGGAGATAGTGCTGCTTCTGCCCTCTTAAAGTTTTCAGGACTTTGACAGTAATCTTTAGGTTCTCCAGCTTGATCTAAGTATGCAATTCGTGGAAAAGCAGTATTACTATCGTACGTTTTACTTGCCTTTAAAGATCTAATATCTACACGAGCAATTTGCTTAGCCCAATGTTCCTTAGTAGGTTTCACGCCCACAAACCATTTACCCGATTCGCCTGAAAACTCCCAGGTTTGTGTATGCCCTGCAGCTTGTCCCACTAACTTTAAAACCAAATTAGTTAAATTGCCACGAGTCCCTCTAAATACATATGTATCTAACTGATCACGCCATAATTGCAAACCATAATCATAAGTTTCACCAACATTACCTTTTTGTATAACTGACTTATGTCCTGTACTTACATCAAATTGATTCAAAATTCTAGCATCAACCATAATAAAACCTCCGAAAAAATCTACTTATCCTGAGTCTCATGCAAGTCATTCATTTGCTTTGCAACTTCCGCAAAAATGTCCTGCACTTCTTGTTCACTCAACTTAAAGCCCT
>NZ_LARO01000149.1:0-201 GCF_000980505.1 Lactobacillus sp. N54.MGS-719 | reverse complement strand
AGGGCTTTAAGTTGAGTGAACAAGAAGTGCAGGACATTTTTGCGGAAGTTGCAAAGCAAATGAATGACTTGCATGAGACTCAGGATAAGTAGATTTTTTGGAGGTTTTTCTACGTAAAGTCAAGCATAATAAGAAGTTTGGCTTCATTTTTTATTTAAATTTCAACTTAAATATCTTTTAGTGTCGATTTATTTTTTTAGT
>NZ_LARO01000150.1:0-234 GCF_000980505.1 Lactobacillus sp. N54.MGS-719 | reverse complement strand
TTAAGCCCCAGTAAACGGCGGCCGTAACTATAACGGTCCTAAGGTAGCGAAATTCCTTGTCGGGTAAGTTCCGACCCGCACGAAAGGCGTAATGATTTGAGCACTGTCTCGACAATGCATCCGGTGAAATTGAAGTACCAGTGAAGATGCTGGTTACCTGCGCCAGGACGGAAAGACCCCATGGAGCTTTACTCCAGCTTGATACTGGGATTCGGTATTGCATGTACAGGATAG
>NZ_LARO01000089.1:0-1814 GCF_000980505.1 Lactobacillus sp. N54.MGS-719 | reverse complement strand
AGGATACACCTGTTCCCATGCCGAACACAGAAGTTAAGCTTCAACGCGCCGAAAGTAGTTGGGGGATCGCTCCCTGCGAGGATAGGGCATTGCCATGCATTATGGAGGATTAGCTCAGTTGGGAGAGCATCTGCCTTACAAGCAGAGGGTCACAGGTTCGAGCCCTGTATCCTCCATTGAGCATTATGCTCATGAGCCGTTAGCTCAGTCGGTAGAGCATCTGACTTTTAATCAGAGGGTCGACGGTTCGAACCCGTCACGGCTCATTGCCATAGAGAGGCTTTGAGATGCGGAATACCGTAATTTTTGCGCCGACTTAGCTCAGTTGGCAGAGCACCTGTCTTGTAAACAGGGGGTCGGAGGTTCGAGCCCTCTAGTCGGCATCTTGAATATTATGCGGAAGTAGTTCAGTGGTAGAACATCACCTTGCCATGGTGGGGGTCGCGGGTTCGAATCCCGTCTTCCGCTTTGTCAATTCCATAATGCCGGGGTGGCGGAATTGGCAGACGCACAGGACTTAAAATCCTGCGGTTAGTGATAACCGTACCGGTTCGATCCCGGTCCTCGGCATCTTTTGCACCCATAGCGCAATTGGATAGAGTGTCTGACTACGAATCAGAAGGTTGAAGGTTCGACTCCTTCTGGGTGCACTTTTCGGGAAATAGCTCAGCTTGGTAGAGCACCTGGTTTGGGACCAGGGGGTCGCAGGTTCGAATCCTGTTTTCCCGATTAACAATGAAAATTGTTATCGCGGTGTAGCTCAGCTGGCTAGAGCGTCCGGTTCATACCCGGGAGGTCGAGGGTTCGATCCCCCCCGCCGCGATTGACTGGCTGTTAGGGACCTTTAGCTCAGTTGGTTAGAGCAAGCGGCTCATAACCGCCCGGTCGTAGGTTCGAGTCCTACAAGGTCCATTGGGCCTCATAACACTCGACAGCTTTTCATTTATGGAGGATTACCCAAGTGGCTGAAGGGGGCGGTCTTGAAAACCGCTAGGTCGTGAGAGCGGCGCAAGAGTTCGAATCTCTTATCCTCCTTTTCATTATCGCGGGGTAGAGCAGCCTGGTAGCTCGTCGGGCTCATAACCCGGAGGTCGTTGGTTCAAATCCAGCCCCCGCAATTTTGGTCCGTTGGTCTAGTTTTGGTTAGGACGCATCCCTGTCACGGATGAGATCACGAGTTCGAGTCTCGTACGGACCGTTTATATGGCTCGGTAGCTCAGTTGGTAGAGCAACGGATTGAAGCTCCGTGTGTCGGCGGTTCGATTCCGTCCCGCGCCATTAAGATAATTAAGTTTCTGCTTAATGCGGGTATAGTTTAGTGGTAAAACCACAGCCTTCCAAGCTGTTGTCGCGAGTTCGATTCTCGTTACCCGCTTTAATAATATATGGGTCTATAGCTCAGCTGGTTAGAGCGCACGCCTGATAAGCGTGAGGTCGGTGGTTCGAGTCCACTTAGACCCATTGGAGAATTACTCAAGTGGCTGAAGAGGCGCCCCTGCTAAGGGTGTAGGTCGCGAAAGCGGCGCGAGAGTTCGAATCTCTCATTCTCCGTTATGACCCGTTAGTCAAGTGGTTAAGACACCAGCCTTTCACGCTGGTATCGTGGGTTCGAATCCCGCACGGGTCACTTGTCATGACCCATTAGTCAAGCGGTTAAGACACCAGCCTTTCACGCTGGTATCGTGGGTTCGAATCCCGCATGGGTCACTTAATTTATTATCGCGGGGTAGAGCAGCCTGGTAGCTCGTCGGGCTCATAACCCGGAGGTCGTTGGTTCAAATCCAGCCCCCGCAATTTTGGTCCGTTGGTCTAGT
>NZ_LARO01000014.1:0-40457 GCF_000980505.1 Lactobacillus sp. N54.MGS-719 | reverse complement strand
ATTTAACTCGATTCTCCGGGAGCCATTTCCCGATTAGGCCTGTATTTCAAAATAAAATTGCTTAAAATCGTTGATAACACTTGACTTAGAGTAGAAAAATGCGGTAGAATTTTCTACCGCATTTTTTAAACGTAAAATAAAACTGAAAAGTACATCAAAATTGAACCCAGCATGACGAATAAGTGCCATATTGTATGAATAAATGGGACGTTGCGCATGCTGAACAAAATTGCACCGACTGTGTAGGCAATCCCGCTGCCAACTAACAGCCAAAATCCTGTTGGACTTAAACGGTTGTACAAATATGGTCCTGATAGAATTACCAGCCAGCCCATCGCTACATATAAAACCGTGTCCAAGATAACATGCTTGCCGCGGTTAAAGATGTAGTAGATAATGCCGAAAACTGTCAGTCCCCAAATTAAGCCAAATAAGGTCCAGCCCCAGGTACCACCGATTGCTACAAGAGAATATGGGGTGTAGGAACCAGCGATGAGCAAAAAGATCGAAGAATGATCAAAAATTTGAAAAACATGTTTTGCCCGGGTAAAGATTAAGCTGTGATATAGTGTTGAAAATAGGTAAAGCAGAACCAGACATGAACCGTAAATAGTAAAGGTTACGATTCTCATAGGGCTACCGGTATGAGCTGCCTTAACAATTAAGATGACCAAACCAGCCACTGATATGCCAAAGCCAATTCCATGACTGATGGCACTGAAAATATTGTCTAAAAGATAATATCTGTCTGACCTATGTTCAGGCTCTTGCCAGAGTTTGCTAATTTTCATTTTGCAACAATCCAATCAATCCTTTATTAATTAGTAAATTTTTTGATACAATACATTATATATTGCTCATATTTTATCATAAAACGGGTAAATAAATTAGAATTGAAGGCGAATACGTTGTCAAAGATCAAGGTTATGACGGATTCATCCGTCCAACTAACAAAAGAAGAAATTGAAAAATATGATATTACTGTAGTTCCGTTAACGATCACTATTGATGGCAAGTCGTATGTCGATGGAGTAGATATCACTAGAAGCGATTTTGTCAAAAAGATGAACGAAGCAGAAAACCTTCCAAAAACTAGTCAGCCGCCAATTGGCCGTTTTGTTGAAACGATCAAGAATTTGACAGCAGATGGCAGCCAAGTAATTGGCATTTTTTTAGCTAAATCATTAAGTGGAACAATTGACGCAGCTCGTCAAGCTGTAGAGATTGCTGAACAATCTGACAATGTTACGATCATCGATTCAGAATTAACTGATAGGGCAGAGGGCTTCCAAGTTTTAGCAGCTGCTAAAGATGCTCAAGCTGGCAAGACGATGGATGAAATTGTCGCTCATGTTGAAAAAATTAGAGATAACCAAAAATTGAAAATGATGGTTGTCAATTTGCAAAACTTAATCAAGGGCGGCCGTCTTGGTGCACTTTCTGGTAGAATTGCAACCATGTTAAACATTCGTATCGCATTGCAAATGCCTAAGGGTGAATTGAACGTCTTTAAAAAAGGCCGTGGCAAGAAATTTAGTCGCGCCTTTGATAAACGAGTTTTGGATGAAATTGCTGAAAATAAGGATCGAATTAAAGAAGTTGGTATTTCTTACGTTGATACGCCTGAACCAATGCATGAATTAGCAGCTAAGATTAAAGAAATTAATCCTGAGATTAATGTTTTAGTTGCCGAAACCAGTCCAATTATTGCTACTCATGCTGGTAATGGTGCTTACGCAATTTTATATTATTTGGAGTAATGTATGGCTTATCGAGAAAGTTTTTATCGTTATTTGATGACGCAAAGGGATGCTGATTCAACAGATGAGGTAGCTCAATTTGCTAATAATGCACAACATGATTTGACTTTTCCAAAGCAAGAACAAAATTATGAGAAATTGTCAGATTATTTAGAACTTAATGCTAGTTATTTACCAAGCATGTCAATTTTTGATCGTGCATACAGAATGTACGAAGACAAAATGATGTATTAAGCCCAAGCCTCAAACTCGCCTGGGCTTTTTTATTAAATTTAGAAATAAAACAATGAATGTAATAGTTTTTATCGGCTTTATCATGTTTGCTGTGGCTGTTGCAAACATGATTCAACAGCGCTTGTTTAGAAAAATCTCTGTCAATTATATTGCGATGCTCATCGGGATGGCCATTGCCTTAATTCCGCAAACCAATCAAATAATTGAAGGGTTTAGTTCGGAAATTTTTATGGGCGTGATTGTTGCTCCGCTTTTGTTTTTCGAGGGACAGCGGACGCGGTTGTATAATGTATTGCGCAGCTGGCGAGCTATCTTAGGCTTAACCGTGGTCATGCTCATTTTAGCTACGATAACCGCCGCCTTTGGTATCTATTTAAGTATTGGCGTCTCGCTGCCTTTGTCTTTTATTTTGGCGGCAATTTCTACGCCAACCGATGCAACTGCAACTGAGTCAGTGGTTCATGGACTTAAGTTGCCCAAGAAAATAGAATTTTACTTAAAAGATGAATCTTTATTCAATGACGCTTCCGGTATTATTTTGCTTAATATGGCGGTTGATTGGTACATCCATAAGCAGTTGCGCATAGGCGAAGCAATCGGCAACTTTATTTATTCTGCTGGTGGCGGAATCGTTCTTGGTGTTTTGATCGCCGTTTTCGTAATCTTCTTGCGACAATCTAGTTTAAGATCTAAACATCATTTGGCCAGCAGCGCCGTAATGCCAATTGAGGTGCTGTATTTCTTAACGCCACTGGTCATTTACTTTTTAGCAGAAAAAATTGATGTCTCAGGCATTATCGCGGTCGTAGCAGCTGGTTTGGTACATAATGTGGAATCTGAGCGCAGTCGTTTGACGAATGCGGTAGTTTTCTATGATAGTTATGCTTTTTCAGAAGTAATCATCAATATTCTGAATGGAATTGTTTTCCTATTACTTGGTATAATTATTATTCGCTCAATGCGTGAAGATGTTTTCAATCAGCAAACTATCGACGCGATTATTATCGGTGTAATTCTTTATTTTGCTAATTTGGCAATTAGATTCTTATATTGCCGTTTTTCTCTTACGCTGAGAGAAAAGATTAGCTCTAAAGATGCGTGGATCTTTAGTTTAGGTGGGATTCACGGTGCAGTAACCTTCGCCTTGGCTTATACTTTGAGCGAATTAAATGTCAATTTGGCTGACTTCCATTTGATTTTGGTTAGTGAAATTACTCTGATTCTTTTGAGTATGATTGTGCCAACCATTGCTTTTAGATTTATGCTGGAAAAGGATAAGCCGGATTATTCTCAAAGAGCGGAAGTTGACCGAGTTCGAGTAGAAATGGTGCAATATGCATTAAAGCAAATCGACAAGATTTATTTGCCGGTTAAAATTCGTAAGCAGTTGGAATTTGACTTAAGAGCGCAAATGAATCAAACTTCGGTCGAAGATTTTATTAAAGAAATTAGGCATACGGCAAGCCAAAAAGAACTGCCAGATGATCAAAAGGAATTTAGAGCAGTTGTTTACCGCTATGCTTTTAGACAAGAACGAAATTATTTAGGCAGAATAGCCCAAAGAGAACAAGAATATCGTCATGGTTTCTTGACTCTGTATAGGGAAATTTTGATGGCCGAAATTGTTTTCTTAACCGATGAAGAAAATTAATTATATTTAGAAAGAAGAGATATTATGGCAACAATTCAATGGTATCCAGGACACATGAACAAGGCCCGCAACCAATTAGAAGATAAAATGGGCCTCATCGATGTTTTAGTCGAAGTACTAGATGCAAGAATTCCAGAGGCTTCGAGAAATCCAATGATTGAAGAATTGGTGGGCAATAAGCCACATATTATTATTTTGAATAAGGCTGATTTAGCAGATCCTGCTTTAACCAAGGAATGGGCTAAAAAATTAAATGGTCCTGATAAATATGTGTTAGCTCTTGATTCTTTGCATAATACAAATATGCAAAAGCTAATTTCTTTAGTTAAAAAAGCAGCTTCAGAAAAGACCAAGAAACTAGAAGCACGTGGAGCTTCCAACCCAACCATCAGGATCGCTTTAACCGGAATTCCTAACTGCGGCAAGTCCACTGTAATTAACCGTCTTGTAGGTCGCAACGTAGCAGAAGTCGGCAATAAGCCAGGTGTTACTAAAGGGCAAAAATGGCTAAAGACTAGTGCAAATATTCAAGTGTTAGATACACCAGGAATTTTGTGGCCTAAGTTTTCAGATCAAGAAGTTGGCTACAAATTAGCCGCTTTTGGTGCGATTAAAGATAGTGTCTTCCATGCCGATGATGTAGCTTTATATGTTTTGAAAAACTTACGCGAATATTATGCTAAGGACCTAGTTAAGTTTTCTAAGTTAAATGAAGCCGATATTGCTAATATGGCAGATCCAGATCTTTTGCTGGCGATGACAGAGAAATATGGAATGCGTGACGATTACGACCGCTTCTCATTATTTATGCTGCAACGTTTACGTAAGTGTGCTATTGGAAGGATTACGCTTGATAGACCATGACCATTAAAGAGATAAAAGAGCTGTTAAAAACGGACGTTACTGAAGAACAAATCGCAGAATTAGAAAGTGATCCGCGTAGTGGCGTACAAAAATTATTAGTTAGCTATCGTAAAAGACAAGTCAAACTGTTGGAGAAAAAGCAAGCCTTTGAGCAGCGTTTTGCCTATGAGAAAGAATTCTGGGCTAAGAATCAATTGGTGGCTGGCGTTGACGAAGTTGGACGTGGTCCTTTAGCAGGTCCTGTCGTTACTGCCGCCGTGATTATCGATCATGATTTTGATCTAATTGATGTTAATGATTCAAAGAAATTAACGCCAGAAAGACGATTAGCACTTTATCCCAAGATTCTTGAAGAAGCAGTAAGCGTAGGAATCGGCGTTAAAAGTTCGCAGGTTATTGATCAGATCAATATTTATGAAGCAGATAGACAGGCAATGGCTCAAGCTGTTCGGGCACTTGATATAAAACCTGATGCTTTGGTGGTTGATGCTATGAATGTGCCGGTTGATTTGCCTCAAGTGAAATTGATTAAAGGGGATGCTAAGTCTAATTCGATTGCGGCTGCCTCTATTGTGGCCAAGGTGTTTCGAGACAAGTTGATGGATGATTATGATAAAATTTATCCTCAATATGGTTTTCAAAATAATGCCGGCTATGGTACCAAGGAACACATTGCAGCCTTGAAGAAATATGGTCCTACTGCCATTCATCGTAAAACTTTTGCGCCAGTCAGTGACTTTTTTGAGAAAAATTAAATCTTTAAAAAGAAAACACCGATTTTTTGCGTAATAAACAGTGGAGGCTTTTATGAACAAGACAGAATTTTTATTGAAACTGAAACTGCAAAAAGGAATT
The DNA here is from genome assembly GCF_000980505.1 of Lactobacillus sp. N54.MGS-719. Classification (NCBI taxonomy): domain Bacteria; kingdom Bacillati; phylum Bacillota; class Bacilli; order Lactobacillales; family Lactobacillaceae; genus Lactobacillus; species Lactobacillus sp. N54.MGS-719. The sequence goes on along the minus strand of NZ_LARO01000014.1, from coordinate 35,093 downwards.
GGTTACGTAAAACTGCTGACAGTCGCTAAGCAGATGAATAGTGAGAAAACGATTGAAGTAGAAGATCTCAAGGAAATGGAATTACCCGAGCAATTAATGGAGGCGTGCTTAAAGGCTTTTCGAGATAAAGATCTTGATCGCTTGGTAAAGCAGATTTATTGTCAGTGCGATGTGATTGGCTTTTTTGATGAAGAATATCCCGAAAAATTGCGCCAGATCTATCGTCCGCCCCTTGTTTTGTTTGCTCAAGGCGATACTTCACTCCTTTCAAAAGAGATCGTTACAATTGTAGGTTCACGTTATCCAACTAATTACAGCAGACAAGTAATGGAAAAACTGGTACCCAATTTAATTGAACAGAACATGGTCATTGCTAGTGGCTTGGCCAAAGGCGTCGATGCTTTAGCACATCACACGACTTTGAATAATCAGGGTCGAACAATTGCGGTGATTGGCAACGGTTTAAATTATTCCTATCCTAGACAAAATACCTGGCTGCAAAATCAAATTAAGCAAAAGGGTCTAGTAATTAGTGAATATTTGCCTGATACGCCGCCGCGTCCATATCGTTTTCCTGAGCGCAATAGAATTTTAGCTGGCTTAAGCAAAAGCGTAATTGTGACAGAGGCTAAAGAAAAATCGGGTTCATTAATTACAGCAAGCATTGCTTTGCAAGAAAACCGCGATATTTATGCGGTGCCGGGTGCGATAACCAGTGAGCTCTCTGCTGGTCCAAATCAATTGATTGGAGCAGGAGCAACTCCAATCGTAAATTTCAAATTTAAAAACGGAAAGATTTGACAATTCATAAAGTATTAATTAATCTGTGGACTGTAATTATAAAATAATATTTTAATAAGGAGGCATTTAATGCCTACTAAAGCAAAGAGTAAACCAAAAACTAAAAAACGTAAGAAAACCTTGGTAATTGTGGAGTCACCTGCAAAGGCCAAGACAATTGAAAAATATTTAGGTAGAAACTATCATGTAATCGCTTCAAAGGGCCATATTCGTGACTTGCCTAAATCTCAAATGGGGATCGATTTTGACGATAATTACAAGCCAAAATATATTTCTATTCGTGGTAAAGGTGACACTATTAAAGAATTAAAGAGTGAAGCTAAGAAGGCTAAAGAAGTATATTTGGCTTCCGACCCCGATCGTGAAGGGGAAGCCATTGCTTGGCACGTAGCTCATGCACTTAATTTGGATGAAAATGCCAAAAACAGAGTAACTTTTAACGAAGTTACCAAAGACGCTGTTAAAGAAAGTTTTAAACATCCTCGTACCATTGATATGGATACGGTTGATGCCCAACAAGCTCGTCGAGTTTTGGACAGAATCGTGGGTTATTCCCTTTCTCCAATTCTTTGGGCTAAAGTTAAAAAAGGCTTGAGTGCAGGTCGTGTACAGTCTGTTGCTTTGAAGCTTGTTATTGACCGTGAAAAGGAAATCAAAGAATTCAAACCAAAAGAATATTGGTCAATCGATGCCGATTTCAAGAAGGGTAAAGACAGCTTTAAGTCAGCCTTTTATGGCGTTGACAGCAAGAAGAAGGAATTGCCTAATATTGATGCTGTTAAGGAAGTTTTAGCAAAGATCGATAAAAAGAAAGATTTCGAAGTTGCTAAAGTGGTTTCTAGACAACGTCGTCGTCAACCAGCAGCTCCATTTACTACTTCTACTATGCAACAAGAGGCTAACAAGCGCTTGGGCTACAGAACTCGTAGAACAATGAGCATCGCACAGCAACTGTATGAAGGAATTAGTTTGGGTAAGCAAGGAACCGTTGGTTTGATTACCTATATGAGAACTGACTCTAAACGTATTTCACCTGTTGCTCAACAAGAAGCATCTAAGTTTTTGCATGAAAAATATGGTGCAGAATATGCGGCTAAGAGTCAAAGACACTTCAAGAATCAAGAAGATGCTCAAGATGCCCACGAAGCTATTCGTCCAACTAGCGTTTACAGAACACCAGAATCACTTAAGAGCGTGCTTACAACTGAGCAATATCGCCTGTATAAGTTGATTTGGTCAAGATTCGTTGCTAGCGAAATGAAGCCAGCTGTTTACGACACTGTAAGGGCAGATATCGTGCAAAATGGCGTCATGTTTAGAACTACTGGTTCTAAGATGAAATTTGCTGGTTTTACCCAAGTTTACGATAACCAACAAGAAAAGAACGTTGACTTGCCTGACTTAGAAGAAGGCGACAAGGTCCAAATGACTAAGTCCGACAACAAGCAACACTTTACTCAACCACCAGCACGTTATACCGAAGCAAGTTTGGTTCATGCTTTGGAAGAAAACGGTGTAGGTCGTCCATCAACTTATGCTCCAACCATTGATACCATTCAACGCCGTTACTATGTCAAGCTTGAAGGTCGTTCAATCGTTCCAACAGAATTAGGTGAAATTGTTGATACTTTGATTGAACAATTCTTTCCAGATATTGCTAACGTTGACTATACTGCTCATCTTGAAGACGAACTTGATGAAGTTGAAGATGGTAAAAAGCAATGGGTTAACGTTGTCGATGAATATTACCAACCTTTCAAGAAGGAATTGGATAAAGCCGATAGTGAAATCGAAAAGGTTCAAATTAAGGATGAACCAGCTGGCTTTAACTGTGATATTTGCGGTGCCCCAATGGTGATCAAGATGGGTCGTTATGGCAAGTTCTATGCTTGTTCACGCTTCCCAGATTGTCGCAACACTAAGCCAATCGTTAAGGAAATTGGCGTTGTTTGTCCAAAGTGTGGCAAGGGTCAAGTGGTTGAAAAGAAGTCAAGAAGAAACCGTAAATTCTATGGTTGTTCTCGTTACCCGGACTGTGATTTTGTTTCTTGGGATAAGCCAATTGGCAGAAACTGTCCAAATGATGGTCATTTCTTGGTTGAAAAGCGCTCAAAGAAGGGCCCAGTAATCCTTTGTCCAAACGGCGACTACCGTGAAGATCCACAAGAAGATGAAATTGATAAGTAAAATTTAAAAATAAAGAAATAAAGGTGATTTGATGCCAAAAAATGTTACCGTAATTGGAGCGGGATTAGCCGGAAGTGAAGCTACTTGGCAATTAGCTAAGCGCGGAATCCATGTTGACCTCTATGAAATGCGTCCCAAGAAGGAAACGCCTGCACATGAAACTGGCGAATTCGCTGAGCTTGTATGTACAAACTCAATGCGTTCCAACCAATTGTCAAATGCAGTTGGTCTTTTAAAAGAAGAAATGCGTCAGTTGGATTCATTGATCATGAAGGCTGCTGATAAGACTCAAGTTCCAGCAGGTGGCGCATTGGCTGTTGACCGTGACAGTTTTAGCAAGTATGTTACTGACACGCTTCGTGATCTTGATAATGTGACTGTTCATGAAGAAGAAATTACCGAAATTCCAGAAGATGGCATTACAGTTATCGCTACTGGTCCATTGACTAGCGATGCTTTAGCCGAAAAAATTCAAGAATTTTCTGGTACAGATAGTCTTCATTTCTTTGATGCTGCAGCTCCAATTGTGGCTGCGGACTCAATCGATATGGACATTGTTTACAAGAAGTCTCGTTATGACCGTGGTGAAGCTGCTTACTTGAACTGTCCAATGACTAAGGAACAATATGAAAAGTTCGCTCATGAATTGATTAATGCGGAAACTGCTCAACTTCACGGTTTTGAGAAAAATGACGTGTTTGAGGGATGCATGCCAATTGAAGTGATGGCTGCTCGTGGTGCCAAAACAATGTTGTTTGGTCCATTAAAGCCAGTAGGCTTGGAAGATCCTCATACTGGTGAAACTCCATATGCTGTAGTTCAATTGCGTCAAGATAATGCCGCTGCTTCAATGTACAACATTGTTGGTTTTCAAACTCACTTGAAGTTTGGCGAACAAAAGCGTGTCTTCTCAATGATTCCAGGTCTTGAAAATGCTCGTTTCGTTCGCTATGGCAAGATGCACAGAAACACCTACATGGCTTCTCCAGATGTTTTAACAGCTAGCTATGAAGCTCAAAATAGACCAGGCTTGTTCTTTGCTGGTCAAATGACTGGTGTCGAAGGTTATGTAGAAAGTGCCGGTAGTGGTTTAGTTGCCGGTATTAATGCAGCAAGGGAAGCATTAGGCGAAGAGACTGTTGCTTTTCCAAAGGATACTGCATTAGGCTCAATGGCTAATTATATTACCACTACAAGTGCTAAGAATTTCCAACCAATGAATGCCAGCTTTGCTCTTTTGCCAGCTCTTGAAGGCAAGAAGATTCGCAAAAAGCGTGAACGTCATGAAAAGATTAGTGAACGTGGCTTGGCTAGTTTAGATAAATTTAAGGCAGAAGTCCTAGACTAATGAAAAATGACATGGATGAACTAGATCAATTTATCTCTTACTTGCAATTTGAGCGGTACTATAGTAAAAAGACAATATCGTCTTATGCTACGGATCTGCATGAGGCAAAAAAGTTTTGGCAGGAAAACGGTGGCTTTGCTGGCTGGAAAAAGGTAACTGAACGCGATATTCAGATCTATATTCAGCACTTGGGCGACCGCAAGCTTGCCCGCAGCAGTCAAGCAAGACAAATGTCGAGTCTGCATTCGTTTTACCGTTTTTTGACTAGGAGACGGATCGTGAAAATAGATCCAACTCAGACAGTTGTCATCAGACGTGGCGAAAAAAAGCTGCCGCAATTTTTCTACCAACCAGAGATCAAGCAAGTATTTGATTCTTTGCAAGGAGACAAGCCGCTAACTGTGCGCAATCTGGCCTTGTTTGAACTGTTTTATGCAACGGGGATGCGGGTCAGCGAAGTTAGTGGCTTGACTTTGCCGCAGATTGATTTAGACTTGAAGACAATTTTAGTTCACGGGAAAGGCAACAAGGATCGTTATGTTGCTTTTGATGATCGAACTAAAAACTCCCTGCTTAATTATTTGAATAATGCTCGTCCGCGTTTACTAAAGGATAAAGATGAACAGCATGTTTTCTTGAGTAATCAAGGAAAAGCAATTAGTGATCGTGGAATTCAATATGTAATGCAAAAAACTTTTAATCAAGCAGGGATTAGTGGTAAAGTACATCCACATGAGTTGCGACACACGTTTGCAACGGCAATGCTAAATAACGGCGCTGATATGCGTAGCGTCCAAGAATTATTAGGACACAGCAGTTTATCTGCAACTCAGATTTATACGCATGTGACTACAGCTCATCTAAAATCAGATTATGAAAAATATTTTCCTCGTAATAAAGAAAGTTGAGGTTTAATAATGACAACAATTTGTTCAGTAAGATTTAACGGCAAGACTGCTATTGCAGGTGATGGTCAAGTTACCTTAGGTGAAAAGGTAATTGCTAAGGCAACTGCAAGAAAGATTCGCAGAATTTACCATGACCGCGTAGTTATCGGTTTTGCTGGTGGTGTTGCTGATGCTGTAAGCTTGCAAGAAATGCTTGAAGGCAAGCTTGAAAGCTACAGCGGTGATTTACGTCGTGCTGCTGTTGAAATGGCACAAGATTGGCGTAAAGACCCCGCTTTGCAAAAATTGAATGCAATGCTAATTGCGTTTAACGATAAAGACCTTCTACTTATCTCAGGTAATGGTGAGGTGCTTGAACCAGATGAAAATGTAGTAGCAATTGGTTCAGGTGGTAACTTTGCTCAAGCTGCTGCTATTGCGATGACTCGTCATGCTAAAGACATGAAGGCTGATGAAATTGCTCATGAAGCAGTTAAAATTGCATCAGGTATTGATGTATTTACTGATGATCAAATTATTACTGACGAAATTTAGGAGAAAAAATAATGGCTATTAAGACTCCAAAAGAAATAGTTAGAATTTTAAATGAATATATTATTGGTCAAGATGAAGCAAAGAAGTCAGTAGCGATTGCACTTTACAACCGTTACCGTAGAATGCAACTTAACAAAGAGATGCAAAAGGAAATCACACCAAAGAACTTGCTCATGGCAGGTCCTACTGGTGTAGGTAAAACTGAAATTGCTCGTCGTTTAGCAGATATTGTTGATGCACCTTTTGTTAAGGTTGAAGCAACTAAATTTACTGAAGTTGGTTACGTTGGTCGTGACGTTGAATCAATGGTCCGCGATTTGGTCAGTGAAGCTGTTCGCATGGAAGAAAAGGACCAATTTGAACGCGTAAAGCCACAAGCTACTAAAGAGGCAAATAAGCAATTGGTACGTCTTCTTGCACCTGGTGTTAAACGCGAAAATCGTGAAAGCCAAATGCAACAAATGCAAGACATGATGTCAATGCTGATGGGTGGCAACAACCAAAATAATAATGACGAAGAAGAAGTTACTGATGAAGTACGCAACCAAAGAATGGATGTTGCTGAAAAGTTGAACAAGGGACTTCTTGAAGATCGTGAAGTTACTATTGAAGTTGAACAAGCTCCTAAGGCAAACCCAATGAGCGACATGATGGGTCAAATGGGCATGGACATGGGTTCAATGCTTAATGACATTATGCCAAAGAAGAAAGTTAAGCGTACCTTGCCAGTAAGAGAAGCACGTGAAGTCTTAATTCAAGAAGAATCACGCAAGATGGTCGATTACGATACTATTTACCAAAGTGCGATCGAAAGAAGTCAAAACAACGGTATTATCTTTATTGACGAAATTGATAAGATTATTGCTGGTAACAAGCGTAATTCTGGTGAAGTTTCCCGTGAAGGTGTTCAAAGAGATATCTTGCCAATCGTTGAAGGTTCAACTGTAAACACTAAGTATGGTCCTGTTTCAACTGATCATATTCTCTTTATTGCCGCTGGTGCCTTTGCTGAAAGCAAGCCAAGTGATTTGATTCCTGAATTGCAAGGTCGTTTTCCAATCCGTGTTGAATTGAACGCTTTGACTAAGGATGATTTCGTAAAGATCTTGAAGGATCCACAAAACTCATTGCTTAAGCAATATGTTGCTTTAATGAAGGCCGATGGCATTAAGTTAGTCTTCACTCAAGAAGCAGTTGACAAGATTGCTGAAATTGCCTTCAGTGTAAACCAAGGTACTGATAACATCGGTGCAAGACGTCTTTCAACTATTCTTGAAAAGTTGCTTGAAGATGTTCTTTACGAAGGTCCTGACATGGAAATGGGTGAAATTACCATCACTGAAGCCTACGTTGAAGACAAGTTAGGCGATATCATTACTAATAAGGACTTAACTAAGTTTATCTTGTAGAAATTAAAAAGCAGTCTGTTGACTGCTTTTTTTCTTGGCTAAAATTTGCTCTAACTTATCGGGTCATTATGTTAGAATAGAGTAAAAGCGATTACATTCCGATTTTTGTTATTTGATTTGATAGGTAGGGATAAATAGTATGAATTATACAATTGAAAATAATATGATCAAAGTGGTTATCTCAGACCACGGTGCAGAAATTCAGAGCGTAAAAGGTGCTCATACTGGTGAAGAATATATGTGGCAAGCTGATCCTGAAATTTGGGGCAGACATGCACCTATTCTTTTCCCAATTGTTGGTCGTTTAAAGAACGATGAATACACATATAAAGGCAAAACTTATCACATGGGTCAACACGGTTTTGCTAGAAACTGTGACTTTGAAGTTGAAAATCATACTCAAGAAAGCATTACTTTCTTATTAAAGGACAACGAAGAAACACGCAAGATTTACCCATTCAAGTTTGAATTCAGAGTTAACTACAACTTGATGAATAACTTGCTTGAAGAAAACTTCAGTGTTGTTAACAAATCCGATGAAACAATGATTTTCGGTGTTGGTGGCCACCCAGGCTTCAATTTACCAACTAAGAACGGTGAAAAGAAGGAAGACTACTACTTCGACATGCACCCATCAGTAGCACGTGTTAGAATTCCTCTTAAGGATGCTAGCCTTGATTGGGAAAACCGTTCATTGGCTTCAACCGATAGTATGATTGGATTGAGCGACGGCCTATTTAAGAACGATGCCTTAATTTATGAATTGCACGGACATGATAATAAAGTTTCACTTAGAACTGACAAGAGCAAGTTCCACATTAATGTTTGGACTAGAAACGCTCCATTCGTTGGTATTTGGTCACAATATCCAAAGACTGCAAATTATGTCTGCATCGAACCATGGTGGGGTATCGCAGACCGTAATGATGCGGACGGCAAATTGGAAGATAAATATGGCATGAATCACTTGGAACCAGGCAAGGAATTCCAAGCAGGGTTCAGTATTACTTACCACTCAGATTCAGATCCTGAATAATATGAACTATGAGGCGTTTAAATTTTTAAACGTCTTTTTTCGTGTTCAATTTCACCTAAAAATGTATATTTGTAAGGAAAAGAAAAGGGTGGAAATATGAATGAGAATAAGATAGTTGATCTACTAGTCAAATACAAGCAGTTAACTTTTATTAAAATATTACAGCAAACGATGGTCTCGATCTTTCCGTTTGCCTTAATTGGAACATATTGCTGGGCCTTAGCTAATAGTTTTTTAACGACTAATAGTTTCTTTGGGCGTTTAACCAACATTATTAAGTGGTTTCCAGCACATAATTTTGCTAGTGCGATCGTTAGCGATGTAAGTTTAGCGACAACCGGCGTTTTAGCGCTCTATGCGGCTTTTATTAGTGCCGAGTTAACTATGCGCCATTATGGTAAAAATTCGAATATCGTAGGCGTAGCGAGCGTTGCATCGTATATTTTGATGTTTATTCATACGATCCGTAATACGCAGCAGTATGAAATGAATTATTATAATGCCACATGGTTTATTTTCGGGATCATTGTTGGTTATTTTGTAGGTTGGGTATTTGCCAAATTTGGCCACGATATACCAGAGGGTAAGGATAGAGACCTCGTTAAAACGATTATCGTTAATATCAAACCACTGCTGATTGTTTTAGCTTGTGCGCTAGTTATTCACTTGGGCTTTGCTACATATAGGCAATACCAGATGGACAGAATAGTTGCTCAAAGCGTGTCGACAGTAGCTAACCAACATAGTAGTTATGGTTTGTCGATTTTAATTTCATTGATCACTACTTTTACGATTTGGTTAGGATATGCTGGTACTTTAAACTTTAGCAGCAATATTTTTGGTAATGAATCAATTGCCAATTTGTCATATGCCCTATCGCATAAGACACCTTGGAACATTCCTTATCCATATACTTTGCAATCACTTTTCAACGGCTTTGGAGGAATTGGTGGTGTAGGAGCTACCTTGGCCTTAGTCATTGCTTTGATTTTGTTTAGTAATAAAAAACAAAAAAGAGCAATTGCAATGAGAAGTTCCGTACCAGTATTCTTTAATGTTAATTTCTCACTGGTAGTCGGTATTCCAACAATCTTGAATCCTATTTATGTCATTCCATTTGTTTTAAGTCCAATTGTTAATATGCTTTTGGGCAGTATCGCCATTTGGATTAAATTGTTCCCACCATTGGTTTATCCAGTTCCAGACGGTACGCCAGGAATTTTAGCACCATTGATGGGAACAGGAGGTAATGTCGTAGCTTTAATTTATACGATTTTCATTTTAATAGTAGATGTCTTAATCTATGTACCTTTTGTTAAGTTAGATAATCAAGTAGCTAATAAATACGAGGCAAGTTTAAAATGAAAAAATATAAAAGATGGCTTTACCCAATATTGATTTTAGTGGCAACTATTGTTTGTGCGATTCCGGCCGCAGTTTATGCTAATCAAAATGCTAACAAATTACAGATGCGGCGTGATTCACGCATGTCACCAGTAATTATGATTCCAGGGAGTTCTGCTTCAGTAAATCGTTTTGATACTTTGGTGCAAAAAATCAATCAAAGAGATCGTAAAAACCATAGTTTGCTTAAAGTCTATGTTAAAGAAAATGGCCAGATGATTTTTACTGGAAGAATTAGACGTAACGACAATGAACCATTTATTGTTGTCGGCTTCCAGAATAATCATGATGGCTATAGCAATATTAAGAAGCAAGCCCGCTGGTTTAATATGGCTTTTAATGAACTGAAGCGGCGCTATAATTTCAATAACTTCAAGGCAGTAGGGCACTCCAATGGTGGTTTGATTTATACTGCATTTTTGGAAAATTACTTTAATACGACAAGTAATCGTTTGATCAGAATCAAGGTTTTGATGACAATCGGTTCACCATATAACTTTGCGGAAACGTCAAACCGTCCTACGCAAATGCTCAAAGACTTTATTAAAAACAGAAAGAAACTGCCTAGTTATTTGACGATGTATTCAGTCGCTGGGACGAAGAATTACGTGGCTGATGGGATTGTTCCTGTTTCTAGTGTAGAAGCCGGAAAATACATCTATCAAGGTGCTGTGAAGCACTATACGCAGATTACGGTAACAGGACGCTTAGCCCAACACTCGGAACTTCCACAAAATAACCAAGTGCTGCAGTTGATTGAAGAATATGTTTTGAATAATAATCATCGAGGCAGAGGTCCAGCACCAAGGAATTAGATAAAACAAAAGACGATTGTTCAACTAGAACAGTCGCCTTTTTTAGTCTAATTTAAAATCTTCGGTTTCAACATAAAGAGTCATATTCTTACGATAATAGGTAAGTGATTTAAGGGTGATGCGTAAAGTCTTCAATATCTGGTTATCAGACAACTGGTGATCAGAAAGAATCGAATAAACGAAGCTCATACGCAATTTATGTGTTGTTAGCTGCATCCCAATTATTTGTCTGTCAGGTGCAATTCTCTGATTGATATTGAAGTCTGAGGCGTAGGGCTCACCATTTTTACGAGCAAAAATATAAGGATCAGCACTTTTGGAATAATCAGTATGATCTTTGATATATTGCTTAACTTCATCATTATCTACGTGCTTAAGCAAATCAGTGGTTTTTAAAACAACGATTTCTTTTGGTTTGAATCCAGCCGCAATGGCCGCCATCATTTTTACGGTTTCGGGATGAATATCCTTAATTTTGATTAAATCAGGCAAATAGGGCATCCAATTGATAATATATTTTTGCTTGCGATCAAATTTATTGCCACGCAGACTTAAGAGCGGGTAGGTGATGATATAGTCGTATTCACTTAAGAAAACAAAGTACATCTTAATGTGACTCAGGTATTTGTTAACTGTGTTGCTTTTGAAATGCAGTTTAGTTTCAAGAGAAGCCAAAAAATTGCGGATGTCACCAGCTCTAACATCGTTGACATTTGCATCTGAATCAACGTTAGCCGCATAGTAATTCCAAAAAGTCGTAACGGATTTATCTGCTAGAGAAATGGTTGAATCGGCTAGTTTTTTCTTTTGCTTACAATACGTGCGGAATTCTTTTTCATAAGGAAAATTCATTGTGCTCACCCTTTCTTTTGGATTAATTATATCATTTTCAAGTATATTGTTACTAAATTTGCACTTGAATAATTTTGGTGATTGTTGTATATTCAATATATTAATTAAATAGGTGATGACGTTCACCATTAACCGAGAAATCTAATGACGTCTACTTTGTCCCATAGGGGTAGAGTAGGCGTTTTTTGTTTGGAGGAATTGTATTTGTCTACGAAAATTAGTAACTATATTAGTGTGGCATTTTTCGCTTTCTTTGGCGGAGTGGCACGTGCAAGTTTAAATGCTGTTTTTAGCTTTTATGGTACTTTCTGGGGAAATATTATTGGCTGCTTTTTATTAGCATTTTTCACGTATTTCTTTATGGAATTTAAAACAATGTACCAATGGTTGACGGTTGGATTAGGTACCGGCTTTATTGGAGCCTTTACGACTTTTTCAACTTTTAATTTGGATATCTTGAAAAATATTCAGGCTAATTTGCCTGGTACGGCATTAATTTACTTTTTGGCATCGATCGTCTTTGGCTTTTTTTTCGCTTATTTAGGCATGGGCGTTGGTAAAGCTGTAGGTCAGTTATTGAGAAGGGAAGATTAAGTTGAATTTATTATTAGCTGGTATTGGAGCATCAATTGGTGCCATGATTCGGTATGCAATCACTAATTATGGTAAAAAGCACTGGGAATGGATCGGCAAAAAGTTTTCTAATTTGCCTATCCCAACTTTGTTTATTAATTTAACAGGTGCCTTTATTTTAGGTTTTGTATTTGGCATTAAAGCAAATGTCTTTGTTTATGCTGTTGTAGGGACAGGTGTTTTAGGTGGTTACACTACTTTTTCAACCATGAATACGGAATTAGTTGAATTATATAAAAGCAAAAATTATCGTGGACTAGTTTTCTACGCACTAGCATCATACATAGGCGGTGTAGTTCTAGTATTTCTAGGATATTACTTGGGTCATATTTTTGCATAGAAAAAGCATCTTTGCGTTTTGCAAGGATGCCTTTTTGATTATTAGTCTTTAGTTAATTCGTAGATTGCTTCTGCATAAATAGCAATTGAGTTGATCAAATCGTCAACTTTCATGTATTCGTTAGCTTGGTGCATGACCATTGGCGCATCTTCAGGTTGGGCACCGTATGCGACACCATGCTTAAAGAGTCGTCCGTAAGTACCGCCACCGATGACAACTTCATGGCCTTTCTTACCAGTTTGACGTTCATAAACTGCAAGCAAGGTCTTAACTAATGGATCATCACCAGGTACGTAGTGAGGTTCTTCAAATGAAGCAAAGCTTGGAGTTAAAATGTCGCCAAATTTTTCGCTAACTTGCTTAACCATCTTGTCTGGATCAGTGCCTTGTGGGTAACGAATGTTGTCTTTAAGAATAGCCGCGCCATCTTCAGTGTATTCAAAAATTGAAGGAGCGGAGGATAAATCGCCCATTAGATCATCATGATGGAAGACGCCAAGCTTTTTACCTTGGAAGTCTTCGTGTTCAACGTCGGCTAAGAAGTGAAGATAGTTTTTATCACGACCAGCAAAGTCAAATTGATCTAAGAAGAGACCTAAGAAAGTTGCAGCATTGCGGCCAACTTGAGGAGCTGAAGCGTGCGCACCTTGACCATTGAGTTCAATCTTAGCAATGTTATCGTTGATATCGAATTGACCTTCAAGCTTGTTGTCAGTCAAGAATTGCTCGAATTTGGCTTTAATTTCATCAAGGTCATCTGCTTGAATAGTAGCATAAGCCTTTTGTGGGGTAACGTTTTCTGCGATACCTGCCTTGAAGGATTTAAGAATGACAGCGCCTTTTTCTTGATCATCCTTAAAGTTAAGTACTAAAGTGTAGATCCCTTGTTCACCATTGATGATTGGGTATTCGGCATCAGGAGAGAAAACTTGGTCTGGAGTATGTTCATGCTTTAAGTAGTATTCAATACCTACCCAGTTGGTTTCTTCATTGGTACCGACAATAAAGTCGATTTTCTTCTTAGGTTCAAAACCAGCTTCTTTAAGTAAAAGCATACCGTAGTAAGCAGCTAATGCTGGGCCTTTGTCATCGGCAGAACCACGACCGATAATTTTATCGTCCTTGATGATCATTTTGAAAGGATCGGTTACCCAGCCATCACCGGCGGGAACAACGTCCATGTGACCGATAATGCCAAGATGCTTGTCACCTTCACCGTAATCAACACGGCCAGCATAGTTGTCAACGTTCTTAATGTGGAAGCCGTCGCGTTCAGCAAAAGACAAGAACTTCTTCATTGCCTTAACGGGACCTGGGCCAACAGGATATTCTTTAGAAGTGTTGTTTAAGTCTTCGGAAGAATCAATTGCGATTAATTCATCCAAGTCACGTAAAATATCATCCTTTTTTGCTTGAGCTAGTTTCTTGTAATCTAAGTCCATACTCATCCTCTTTTCTTATTTTAAGTTAGTTAAAATTTTATCGAAAAAATGGATTTTTGGCAAACGATTAAGAAAAAATTGATATATTTCATGAGCATTAAAATAGTATTATGTTTTAATCTCAAGTATACTTACACATAAAAATATAGTTAAAGTTAAAATAGAATGGATAAAGATTATGAGACAACATGTTCCCAATTTAGACACCAATTTAACTAATAATGACTTTTTAGATTTAATCGTTTCTTGTTTTCACTCTGCAATTTTTGGTACGGTTGACCAAAATGGTGAACCTCACACCAATATTGTTGACATTGACTTTAATGAAGATGGACGGTTAATCTTCGCAACTACTAACCAAAAGAACTTTTACCGTAACATTAAAGGCAATAACCGCGTTTGTTTAACTGCTTTACGCGGCAGAGAGACGCTAAGCAGCGTAGGTTTTACGCTTAAAGGCTATGTCGATGAGATTAGTCCATCATACATAGATAAGATTCTTGAGATTAAACCAGAAATGCATCGTATTTATGCAAATAAAACCAAAGATATTAATACTTTGCGTCCATTTGCACTTACGCCTGTTTTAGGCTCTGTTTATGACTTGAGAGAGGGTCGTGCATTTCAAAAGCAATTTGATTTTATGAATGAAAAAGAACCAGTTTAAGGTCAAGTGATCAAACTGAAGAAGGCTTAATTCCGGTTTTGTTCGGAATTGAGCCTTTTTTCTGTGCTTCATATTTTTGTAAGGTATCTATTTTGTTATTTAAAAATATAATCTTATACCGCAAATTTGGGATGTTGTGTTCCAAAGCTGGAATAATATTCTATTTTTATGGTATATACCAAAATCGCTCCAAACTATTGTCTTATTTTTTGTTCCTCTTAAAATAAGGATTGCGAATGTGATAAAAGGAATAAGGAAAAACGTTAGATAGGATATAGAAGATGAAGAATAGATATAGTTTACGAAAATTATCAGTAGGTTTGTGTTCTGTAGTATTGGGTTGTACGTTGTTGCAAAATGCGACTACCCAAGAAGTAAAAGCAGATGCTGGGACTACTGGAGCTACTGGAGCTACACAAGCTTAATCAGCAGGTTCTACTTCTGATGGTACTGCTACTGGCAAATCAGGTTCGAACCCTGGTGGTGATGAAACACGCACTGCTAATGAAGGTCAACAAGTTCAAGGACTGGAAGCTTCTGATTATCAAGAAGAAACTGTAACTTCTAAGGATTTGAAAGACAAGTTTAATTTTCATAAATATGATAATGGAACAAAAATAGACCTATCTCTTAAGCAAAATGAAAAAGAAATGTAAAATGATGATGGTTCGATTACACTAACGCATGTAAACAAGGGACCGGTGATGAAGAAGGATGGCAGGGTAGCGCCGTTTGGGCTGATCGATATCAAATTGGTCAGATCAATCTAGAAGTAATCAATTATGTTGACCAAAATGGCAATGAATTGGCTCCATCTACAACGCAAAAGATTACTTTTTCTAGAGAATTGAAACATGATTTAGTTACTGATAAATATACTGAAGTAAGTCATAAGGGTACAACTACATTTAATGAGGTTCCCGTAAATGCAGTTATCACTAAGAATGGTGTTGACTACAGACTTGATTATGTTGATCCAGGTTATGCTGCTGGCAATAAGAGTGTCAAGGCTATTAGTCCAGATTTGAAGTTCACAAATGCTAAGGAAAATAATAATTCAGAAGAAAAAGCCAAAAGGCACAATTACCACAAACTGGTGATAAGAAAGCAACTGGCTTAACTGTTTTCGGTATGCTTGTTAGTCTCTTGGGTATGGCTGACTTATCTGTTTCAGATAGGTTTAAAAAGTTGTCCAAAGCTAAGAAATCAAAATAAATAGAATATAAAAAAGGCAGATGAAGAAAAATTCATCTGCCTTTTTTGATTTACTAGATTAAACTAATTTTTACATCTCATCTTCACGGTTTTCTTCACGTTTACGTAACCATGGTAATAAGAAACCTAAACCGAAGAGTACGATAACAGTGATGATGTTCATCATTAATTGGTGGTTAAATGCGGCACTACCAAATGTTGCTTCTGCTTCTTGAGGGATGAAACCTAAAGTTGCACAGATAAAGGTGAAGATTAGGCACCACCAACCCATGATTAAGGCACCGGTTCTGTTTTTTATGAAGACATAATCTGAATGGTAGTTCTTTTCATGCATACGAAGCATTATGAAGGCGAAGAATACCCAGCAAGTCTTGTATGGTGAAATAATACCGTTGATGTTTAACAACCAGTTATAGATTGAGTTAATGTTTGGCAAAGTACCAGTAAGTAAAAGAAGGAATAATGCCAAACCACAAGTCAAAGTGTAAGAGTGAACTGGACGACCAGTCTTGTCCTTCTTACCAGTAAGCCACTTAGGCATGTATCTGTCGGCAACGTCACCAGCAAATACACGACTTGAAGCATCAAGTAAAACAGCTAATTGAGCCATCATAAAGATAGCTTGTACAACTGCGAAGATGTACATCAAGACTTTGCCCAAGCCTAAACTTTCACCTAAAAGTTGGAAAGCGTAGTAAGGACCGTTCATCTTAAAGTCATGTGGAATGTGGTGGGCATTGAAGAAGACTGCCAATGCCAAAGTACCAAAGATGGTTAAGAAACCAGTCATGATAGCTAACATCCACATAGCCTTAGGAAATTCGTGCTTTGGATCACGCATTTGAACAATGTAAGGTGCAGCAAGTTCGGCACCAGACATAGCGAAGATCAACAAACCAGTAGTTGAGAAGTATCTCAAACTAAATGATGGCTTAAATGAATCCCAGTTGAATGGTTGGGTGGCAATGTGGTGACCGTGCATCACTGACCAAGCTGCAAGTAAAACAAAGAGCATGGACATGATGAACATGGCACCACCACCGATTAAGGAAAGAAGCTCAAGTGAGTTCTTAATCGCATTTTCAATTAGGATAAATGCCAAGATAATTACAAAAGTCAAGATCCCGAACCAGAAAGTGGACATGTGCTTGTCCAAGGTGTTATTGCCCAAAATAATCCATGAGAATGAAACAATAACTGAGTTGGAAACGTCTACTAGGTAAGGAACGGTTTGTACCCAGTACATCCATGAGGTCCAGTAACCCAAAGTATCGTTAGATGAGTGACGAACCCATGAAGCAAGACCACCGGCTTGGTCTTTGAAAGTCAATCCCATTTGACTACACATTAATGCGTAAGGGATAACATAAGCGAATAACAGGAATATCCATGAAACAACTACAGATAAACCTTGGTTTTGAAATGGGTAAAAGATGTTTTCAAAACTGATAATAGTTACGAAGTCGATTAAGGCAATAACCGGCCATTTCATGTAATGTTTTTTGCCCGGCTCGAAATTAATGGTTTCGATTTCTTCTGACATAAAAAATATTTTCCTCCAAGAATGTATTTAATTGTGAAACAAAAAATTTATCTATCCCTGCGGAGGAGAACACGGCAAGTGCACTTGTCTAAAACCTCCAATGTTTATATAATAATGTGTACTGTAAATTACGAATATAGGCCAGATTGCAACCCTACTGTAAAAAAAGATTATAAAGATTTTTATAAGATTTGCAATAAGCAACTTAAAATTGTAATCAAATTGGAAAGGGGAAAGATGGATTTTTTAAAAATTGCTATTGGAAATGGAGTAAATATTAGTCAATTACGGGAATGGTCATCTGTTCCGCTTGATCAAATCGACAACAGTTCTGAATTAGCAGCTATTGTCATTAAAAATGGCGATCGAACTGCTAAGCAGGAAGCAACAGATTTGCGAGCACAATCTGATTTTCCTATTCCTGTGATTGAGGTGGATGGTCAAGCAAGCAAGGCTGATATTGCCAAAATCAACCAAGCTGCTAAAGACTATGAACAAAAGATGGTGCCAGGCTTTTTGACTGATTTAATCAACTTCGCTGAAGCAAAGCCAATTAGTTTTACTACGCCTGGCCACCACAATGGCCAATATTATGATTTGCATCCAGCTGGCGTTGTCTTTAACAAATTCTTCGGCAAAAACTTAATGTTTGCCGACACCAGTGACACCGTACCTCAATTAGGCGATACGATGACTCATGCTGGTACGCCTCTTGATGCAGAAAAATTGGCCGCCCAAACTTATCATGCCGATAAAGTTTACTTTTGTACCAACGGTACAACCAGTGCCAACTCGATTTGTGCCAGTGCACTTTTGTCAGAAGACGATCTAGTATTATTTGACCGCAACAATCACAAATCTTTATACAATAGTGCTTTAGTCATGAGTGGGGCAAAGCCAGTTTATATTCCAACTGACCGCAATGGTTTAGGCTTAATTGGAGAAATGGATCCCGACTTTTTAACTGAAGATAAAATCAGAGCTGAAATTGCTAAAGTCGATCCGGAAAAAGCTAAGGCAAAGCGTCCATTTAGATTAGCTATTGTGCAAGCTGAAACTTACGACGGTGTCTTCTATGATGCTAAGTGGATCGTTGATAAGATTGGCAAACTCTGTGACTACATCTTATTTGACTGTGCATGGGGCGGTTTTGAAGAATTTGTGCCAATTATGGAGCACCTGTCACCATTACTCCTTAACTTAGGACCAGATGATCCTGGTATCTTGGTAACCCAATCTTTGCATAAGCAACAAGTTGGTATGGCCCAAGCTTCACAAATTTTGAAGAAAGACTCACACATTAAGGGCCAAAAGCGCTACGTTGATCACAAGCACTTTAACCATGAATACTTGAAGTTTGTTACTTCTTCATATGCTTACCCACTTTATGCCTCACTCACTGTTAATTCATATGTCACTGCTGGAGAAGGCAATAAGATTTGGTGGGACAAGATCTTGCGCATGGGGATTGAATGGCGCAAGCAACTTTTGAAGAAGTCTAAGTTGTTTAAACCATTTGTTCCAGATAACTTTGCGGATATTTCAACTGATGAATTAGCAACTAACGCTAAGTACTGGAATATGAGCAAGGAAAATAACTGGCACGGCTTTACCAAGATGGGTCAAGGCGAAGCCATGATTGATCCACTTAAGATTACAGTTAAAACACCAGGTATTGACGTCAAGAATGCTAAATACGAAGAAACTGGTATTCCTGGTGCAGTTGTAGCGGAATTTTTGATGGAAAATCATATTATTCGTGCCAAGAACGACCTGAATTCACTTTTATTCTTGTTAACTCCAGGCGATACCAAAGAAGAGCTTGATACCTTGCTTGATGCATTTTTGAAGTTTGAAAAGTACTACAATGACGATGCTTTAGTAAAAGACGTCTTGCCTGTTTTGTACAAGGAATATCCTGACCGCTACAAGGGCTACACTGTTAAGCAGCTTTGCCAGGAAATGCATGAATACTACAAGAAGAACAATACTTTTGTTTTGCAGCAAAAGTTGTTCGAAAAGCCAGGGATGCAAGACTACAAGATGACGCCTTCAGAAGCTGATCAAATGTTTAAGCGGAATGAAAATGAAGTCGTTGATTTTGAAGATGTAGTTGGCAGAACGGCAGCTGAAGGTGCGTTGCCATACCCACCAGGTGTTTTTATCGTAGCTCCTGGTGAAAAGTGGGACACAGTTGATCAAAAGTACTTTGAAGTTTTAGCCCATGCCATTGAAAAATTCCCAGGCTTTGTACCAGAAATTCAAGGTGTATACTTGGATCAAAATGAAGATGGTACCTTAAAAGTACAGGCGGAAGTCATTAAAAAATAAGAGAAAAGGGAGTAAAAAATGAGTTTTTCTTGGAAAGAAAATTTACCAGAAGAATTAAAAGAAAAGGTAACTAAGGTTGAAAAGATGATTCAGCCTCGAATCGAAGAAATCGATGAACAAGTTTTATACAACCAACAAAGAGTGCTTGATTTGTTTAGAAAGCACCATGTTGGTGAAGAAGACTTAGTTCCATCAACTGGTTACGGCTACGATGATATTGGTCGTGACAAGATTGAGGATATTTATGCCGACTACTTCAAGGTAGATGATGCTTTAGTAAGACCACAATTTGGTTCAGGTACTCATGCTATTACCGTTGGTCTTTTCAGCATGCTTCGTCCAGGCGACACCCTTTACTACTTGACTGGGACTCCATATGACACCATTCAAGAAGTTATCGGTTTAGCAGGTAACAAGCCAGGCAACATGAAGGAATGGGACATCAACTTCAAGACCACTGAATTAACTGATGATGGTCAAGTTGATTACGAAAAGGCTAGAGAAGATCTTCAAGATAAGTCAATCAAGGTTGTAGCTATTCAAAGATCTCTTGGCTATGCAACGCGCAAGACTTTTACCATGGACAAGATCAAGAAGATGCTTAAATTTGTTAAGGAAGTTCGTCCTGACGTTAACATCTTTATTGATAACTGTTATGGTGAATTCTCAGAATGTGAAGAACCAACATTTTATGGTGCTGATATGATGGCTGGTTCACTTTATAAGAACGCAGGTGCCGGTTTGGTTAAAGGCGGTGCCTTCTTGGTAGGCCGTCAAGACTTGATCGATGGTGCCGGTTCACGTTTGACTGTGCCAGGTGCTGGTAAAGGTGAAGGCGCAACTTGGGGCTACTTACGTGATATTTACCAAGGCTTCTTCATGGCACCTCATACAACTGGTGAAGCACAAAAGGGTATGGTCTTTACAGCTGCACTTTTGGAAGAAATGGGCCTGGAAGTATCACCTAAATGGAGCGATCCTCGTAGTGACATTGTGCAAACTGTTACCTTTGGTAAACCAGATCCAATGGTTAAGTTCTGTGCCGCAATTCAACACTACTCACCAATGAACTCATTCGTTGATCCAATTCCTTACCACCAAGATGGTTATGAAGATGAAGTTGTCATGGCTTCAGGTTCATTTGTTGAAGGCTCAACTATTGAATTATCATCTGATGGTCCGCTTCGTGATCCATACATGTTGTACATTCAAGGCGGTTTGTCTTATGCTCATGATAAGATTGCCATCACGCATGCGGTTGAAGAAACATTTTACAAGTAATAAAGAAAGGCAGATAATGCCTTTTTTGTTTGAGCTAAGGATAATCAGGATAAGAAAAATAAGTAAAATAAAACTGCCTTGAAATAATTCTCAAGGCAGTTTTTTATTACTTATCTTCTTGTAAGATATCGTCAATTTTTTGAACAGCTTCATTAGAGCCAATCAAAGTAATTTGATCATGTGGATTAATGACATCTGTGGCAAGAGGCACCTCATTCAAGTGTCCATCATGAACAATGCCAATTACGTTAACGTCGTAGTTCTTACGAAAATCTAATTCGCCGAGTGACTTATTAAAGAAACGTGGATTTTCAACGCTAACTTCAATCAAAGAAACATTTTTAGAAAGGTGGAAGAAGTTAACCACGTTAGGGTGAAGTTGACGGAAAATCAATTGACGGGCCATATCTTGTTCAGGTTCAATCACATGATCAGCTCCAATTTTTTCAAGAACCAAGCGGTGATTGTGGTTATTGGCCCGCGTTGTAACGTCAGGTGCGCCAAGTTTCTTAGCTAGCATAGTTGCGATAATGCTACCTTCGACGTTTTCACCCATGGTGACAAAAACATGATCGAAAGAACCAATATCCAAATCACGCAGTTCATCTTCATCGGTGGCATCCGCAATAACTGCGTGGGTAACCAGATGGGCTACATCGTTAATTACTTCTTCGTTTGAATCAATTACTAAAACATCTTGTTCGGCTTTTAAAAGGGCAACAGTAAGTGCCATGCCGAATTTTCCTAGTCCTAAAACAGCAAAACTTTGATCAGCCAATGATAATTTCCTCCTCTGGATAACGATAACTTTGTTTTGTAGGATGTGACTTGAAGATAGAATACATGAAAGTGTAAATTCCAACACGTCCAATAAACATCAAAGCCATAATAATAATTTTGCCAAATAAATTAAGGTGTGGTGTAAGTCCTAATGTTAGACCTACGGTACCGAATGCGGAGACTGCTTCAAAAACAGCCTTGGTAACACCATTATGACCTAAACTTGGTTGGGTCATAGTTAATAATAGAGTCGCTAAAATGATTAATAAAATCGCAGAAAAGAATAGGGTTAAGGCGCGATTGATGTTATCACGAGTGAAGCGGCGGTGCGAAAAGGCAGGTTCTTTTCCAGTAAACGTACCGATACTTTGCAAAAAGAGAATTCCGATAGTTGAGGTTTTAACACCACCAGCGGTGGAGCCAGGGGTACCACCGATGAACATCAAGATAATGGTAATGGCAATCCCGGCCGTACTTAGTTTAGAATAAGGAACCGAGAAAAATCCGGCCGTTCTTGGTGTTACTGCCAAAAATAGGGTGTTAAAGAAACGATCTACGCCATTAAGACTACCACTGAATTGCTTAAGGTTTTGCTCACTGAACAAGAAACCGATGATTGATAAAACTAAGATAATTAAACCAACCGTTAAAGCAAAACGGGTATGCAGGGTGATCTTGTGGCGAATATGGTAAGTTAATAAATCACGCCAAACTAAGAAACCAAATGAACCAGCCCCAATTAAGAGCATAATCACAGTTAAAACATAAGGATTATTATTCAATTGCTCAAGCGACGGACCAAACAAGTCAAAACCGGCATTACAATAAGCAGCTACCGAATGGAAAAGACTGTACCAGATACCTTTGCCAAGGCCAAGTTTGGGTTCTAGAGCAATGAAAAGCAACCCTGCTCCGATTAACTGAATCACCAATGAAAGGCGAATAATTAAACGAACAACCCGAAATTGAGAAAGGTGGTTCAGATTAAGGGCCTCCCCCGTTAACATTCTTGCACCTAAACTCATGCGCTGGTGAGCAAAGTTGCTGAGCATGACGGCAAAAGTCATAAAGCCCAAACCGCCAACTTCAACTAAGATCATGATCACAAGCTGACCAAAAAATGACCAGTGCGTAGCCGTGGTAACTGTACTTAATCCGGTAACGCAGACTGCCGAAGTTGCAGTAAAGAGCGCGTCAGAATAAGCAGTGGCTTGGCCTGCTTTATCCGCAAACGGCAGCGATAAAAGAATGCTGCCGATAAGGATCAAGATTAAGAAACCAATGGTTAAAGCAAGTGAAAATGTGATACGTCGATGAAAAAGATGTATCAAGTTTTTTCCTTCTTTCTGAGATAGAATACTTTATTAATTATAAGGCAAAAGAATTTTCATTGATACTCTGCTAAAATAAAGAAAGTATTTCATGCAAGTTAGGAAAATTAGATGAATCCAGAAAAAGTATTAAAACAAACTTTTGGCTATGATAGTTTTCGTCCAGGACAAAAGAAAGTCATTGATTTAGTTTTAAATAAACAGAATGTACTAGCGGTAATGCCGACTGGTGCAGGGAAGTCGCTGTGTTATCAAGTTCCAGCCTTGATGAATGCTGGCGTTACCTTGGTTATTTCACCTTTAATTTCATTAATGAAGGATCAGATTGATACCTTAAAGCAAAACGGAATTAATGCGGCTGCTTTAAACTCTGCGACGCCGCAAAAAGAAGTAAATCCGATTTTGCGTCAGGCCTATAAGGGCAAGATCAAATTGATCTATATTACGCCAGAACGTCTAGCAATCGACTATTTTAGATATCAACTTAATTTCTTAGATATCGATTTAGTTGCAGTTGATGAAGCACACTGTATTTCTCAGTGGGGACATGATTTTAGACCGGCTTACCGACAGCTGCTTGATGGAATAAATTCTTTGAAGAGCAGACCAAATATTTTGGCCTTAACTGCAACTGCCACGCCAGCGGTTCAAGATGATATTTGTGAGCAGTTGAATATTCCTAAGCAAAATATGGTTATCACTTCATTTGCCCGTCCAAATTTGAGCTTTAAGGTGGTTAATTCACCGCAAAACACGCCACTTTATATTGCACAGTACATCAAAATGCATCCCGATGAAGCAGGGATCATCTACACCAATACGCGTAAGAAAGTAGAGAGCCTAACTGATTATTTAGCTAAAAAAGGTATCTCAGTTGGAGCCTATCATGGCGGGATGAAGACTAAAGAAAGAGACGAAGTACAAGAAGCGTTTCAATTTGATCAAGTTCAGGTAATTGTTGCCACTAATGCCTTCGGAATGGGAATTGATAAAAGCAATGTCCGCTTTGTCATTCATGCCTCAAGTGCTCGTAATATTGAAAGCTACTATCAAGAAGCAGGACGTGCTGGTCGAGATGGCGAAGAAAGTGAAGCAATTATGATCTACCATCCGGGAGATTTGCGCCAGTATCGCTTCTTTATCGATGAATCAACGGCTGATGAAAAATACCGCGAATTGCAGTATCAAAAATTGCAAGCAATCACCGATTATGCCAATACGGGTGAGTGTTTGCAGCAGTTTATCGTGCGCTATTTCGGGCAAGACTGTGAACCTTGCGGCAAGTGCTCTAATTGTTTAAACCAAGATGAATTAACTGATATTACGGCCGATGCGCAAAAAGTGATTTCGATGGTTTACGAACTTGATGGTCGTTTTGGTAAAAACGTTGTAGCGCAGTGTCTAGTTGGTTCAAATAATCAAAAAATGAAAGAGATGAATGCTTCACAGTACGATCATTTTGGTAGCTTAAAAATGAATCAAAAAGAGGCAATCAGCTTAATTGACTATCTAATTGCGTCTAGATATTTAGAAATTGAAGGCACGAAATATCCGTTAGTTCATGTGACTAATCGTGGTTGGGATGTGCTCGATGGCAAAATAACAGTAAAAAGACGAATTGCCAAGGTCCAAAAGAAAAAGCAAATTTTTGCTCAGGATGAAAATCCAGATTTATATGAAGCATTACGAAAGAAGAGAATGGAATTAGCCAGAAAGCAAAGAGTACCTGCATTTATGATCTTTTCTGATCGCAGCCTGCATGATATGGCTAAGATCAAACCACAAAATGAAGCAGAGTTCTTAGAAGTCAGTGGGGTAGGTCAAGCCAAAATGCAAAAGTATGGTGCAACCATG
Organism: Lactobacillus sp. N54.MGS-719; assembly: GCF_000980505.1. Lineage (NCBI taxonomy): Bacteria > Bacillati > Bacillota > Bacilli > Lactobacillales > Lactobacillaceae > Lactobacillus > Lactobacillus sp. N54.MGS-719. Next base: position 10,382 of record NZ_LARO01000014.1, on the reverse strand, counting down.
ATTCAGGTAATTAAGAGCTTTTAGTTATTACTTATAGAAAAATTAGTTACCTTTATATTGGCTTACTTATTCTTTTTAATCTACAATAGGGGTAATAAACGAAAGGAAGACTAAAGATGGCTAAAAAAACTTTAATTTTGTATTACTCATGGTCAGGCAATACCAAGAAAATGGCTGAAAAGATTAATGGTGAAATTGCCGGTAGTGACATTGAAGAAGTAACTGTAGCTGATGGTACTTTCGATTCAGATATGTATAAGACTAATGACATTGCATTAGATCAAATCCAAGGAAAAGAAGAATTTCCTGAAGCACAAGTTATAGATATCGACTTTAATAAATATGATTTGATTTTAGTAGGTAGTCCAGTTTGGTCAGGTTATCCTGCAACCCCAATCAAATCACTTCTTGAAAAGATGAAGAACTACAAAGGCGAAGTTGCTTCATTCTTTACTTCTGCAGGAACCAACCATAAGGCTTACGCAAGTCACTTTAAAGAATGGGGTAACGGTTTAAATATTATTGGCGTTGCTCGTGACGATAGTGAAGTTAGCGACTGGGTAAAATAGTTAAATAAAAATTATTATGTAAAGTAGCTGATGGGCTGCTTTTTTTGTTAAATGAAAATTAAAGGTTGATTCGCTCGCTTTATTAATATAAAATTAAATTAATATTAATTATTAAATATATTAATGTGAATAAGGTGAGGATATGGATTTGATTAAACAAATTTCTAGTAAGGGTCTTGTTTTGGATGGTGCGATGTCAACAGCACTTGAGAAACAAGGAATTGATACAAATACAGATTTATGGACAGCTGTAGCTTTAGACAAAGACCTAGATAAAGTTTATAAAGTTCATATGAACTACTTCCAAGCCGGTGCTCAAATGGCAATTACCGATACATACCAAGCAAATGTGCAAGCTTTTGAAAAGCACGGTTATTCTGAAGACAAGGCTAAAGAAATGATTGCTGATGCGGTAAAAATAGCGAAAAAGGCGAGAGATGATTTTGAAAAGAAGACAGGTATCCATAACTATGTAGCCGCTTCTGTGGGTTCATATGGCGCTTATTTAGCCGAAGGCGACGAATTTCGTGGCGATTATGATCTAACTAAAAAACAATACTTGGATTTTCATTTGCCACGCTTGCAAGTATTGCTTCAAAATAAGCCAGATTGTTTAGCTATTGAAACGCAACCTAAGCTTGATGAGGTAGTTGTCCTTTTAGACTGGTTAAAAGAAAACGCACCTGAAATGCCAGTGTATGTGAGTTTTACTTTGCATGATACAACAAAGATTAGTGATGGCACTCCTTTGAAAAAGGTGATGGAAAAAATAAATGAGTATGATCAAGTCTTCGCGGTTGGTGCCAATTGCTTTAAGCCATTTTTAGCCACTACTGCAATCGATAAGATGCGCGAATTTACCAAGAAAAACATTATCGTTTACCCTAACTTGGGTGGCGTATATAACGAATTCGAGAGAAATTGGATTCCGTTTAATGCTAAGTTTGATTTTGGTAAATTAAGCAAGGAATGGTATGAGCACGGTGCTTGCATTATTGGGGGATGCTGCTCAACTGGAGTTAAAGAAATTAGTCAAATCGCCGCCTTTTATAAAATTTTGAATAATCAGAAGAGCAAGCAAAAATTAGATCTTAAACCCAATATAAATTTAATGAAGTCAACCAGATCAAAAGTGTAATTTTTTAAAACAAATCTCTTCCAATTTTTTAGATAATTTGGTAATATAATAGCGGGGCGTGTGATGAGCGCTCCGAGGATGAAAAGGCTAAGCAAGATGTCTCTTAGGGCATCTGCTGATAGGAAGAAATTTGAAGGTGTAGAAAAGCCATTAAGGACATTTTCCTTAGTGACTTTTTTTTGTAAAAAAAGACCACTAGCAAATGCTAGTGGTTATTTTTTTAGAAATCATTTTTTGCTGTTCTCGGAGTTACCTTGTCCCAAATTGCATCGACAATGCCAATCCACATTGCACCAAGTGCAACTGAACCACAGACATCTGATGGGAAGTGAGCATACAAGTAAACTCTTGAGATCATTACTAGAACAAGCCAGACGACCAAAAGTACGTTTAACCAAACTCTAGTAGTTCTGTTTTTGACTAATGCTGGAATTAAAATGAGCATTAACCAAAAGACGATGATTGACATGCCCAATGTGTGGCCACTTGGAAAACTGAAACCGTCATCTACTGCCAGGTGAGCAACTGGACGAGCACGTTGGACAATGTGTTTAACGATCCAACCAAACGCATCAGCAGTAATTAATGAAACGACAATGCTGAGCGAGAGGGGTCGCCGCTTTTCAATCCATAGAATAATTGCAATAAGTAGCATCCAAACCAGATCAACCTTGGTATCGGCCAAGAACGTAATATTGAGCATCAGGCCCTTTAAGCCAGGGATTGTATGCACAAGTTGTTCAAAGAAGTTGTCGAATTCATTGATCCAGCTCGCATGCATCATGATTGAAATCGCCAAAATTAAGAAGATTGGCAAACCAACACAAATAGCTGTGATATTTTTCTTTCGCATATTTTCCTCGAAGTAAATTAATTTTTAAACAACATGAAAAGTTTACCATATAAAATATAAATAATAAAGATAATTTTCTTGGTAAGAAAATTGAAAAATGAAAGTTTAGAGGAATTATCCTTATTAATAAGTAAAAATTTATATAATATGTAACTCCAATGAAAAAAATAAATGCTAAGATTATGCTATGAAGAAACTAACATTTCTGGAGGGTTTTGAAAACGAGACATTTTAATTTTAAAAGAATATTAATCAAAACGGCCATTTCGCTTACTGCTGTTTCTGCATTGCCAATTGCTTCAATTGCGACAGCTAAGACTGCAAATGCGGCAGATGATCAAACTGAAATGCGCAGTTTTGTAAGAAAAACAATTGCAAACGACTATGCAAGAGGAACTACTGTTGTTGTTAAAAATGGTCAACCACAACAAATTAGTTACGGCTATGGCTATTATGGTAAGCGTCTTGGCGCAGGCAACAGCAAGGTGGTTTATCCAGTTTGTTCATTGCAAAAAGTAATTACTGCGGCAATTATTACGCAATTGATTTATGCAGGAAAGTTTACGCAAGATACTAAGATTTCCAATTGGTATCCTAACTTGAAGGGTGCATCAAATATCACTGTAGGTAACTTGATGACTCATACTTCAGGTCTTAAGGCAACAGATACTGAAGTTAACCGTGGTCGCATTTATTCAGAAAATGATGCGATCAACTGGGTGGTTAACAAGTTGAACTCAACTACCCAAAACCAACCAGGCAAGTTTTCTTACAACAACACTAACTACATCTTGCTTGCAGGTATTATTCGCCAAGTAACCGGTAAGTCTTACAAGCAAAATGTCCAAGAACGTGTGATTAATCCATTAGGCTTGAAGAGAACCTACTTCCTTGAAGACATTCCTTCAGGTATGACCGATGGGATTTCATATACTTGGAACTACAAGAACTATCAATGGGCTCAATACGTTAAAAAGCAACAAGCTTCACAACTTGTAGGTGCTGGTAACTTGTTCTCAACCCCAATGGATTACTACAAGATCCAAGTTGGTTTGACCAATGGCAAGATTTTGGACCAAGCTGAATTCAATTATATGACTAACCTTGATACTAAGCCTTCAAACGGTTATTCAGGTGGGATGTACGTTAAGGGCAACCTTAAGTCCGCTTATGGTAACTTGTACAATACTCACTTTGGTAACTGGGTACAATTGACCAAGGATAATCAAAATGGTTTAATCATGTTCTTGAATCAAACTCAAAACGATGAAACTAGAAACAAGAAAATTGGTTACCAAATTTTGAACCACATTCAACCTAATACTTTTAGTTCAAAATAGAATATTATTTTAGTCCTGCTATTAACCTATGATAAGCTAGTAGCAGATTTTTATTTAGGAGTGAGGAAATGATTAATGGAGGAGTTTTAATCAGTCAGGACCTGTCGTGTGCAGGGCAAGTGTCATCTTCGGTAGCTCTGCCTATTCTTGGTGCATGTGGCACAAGGTCAACTCTTCTGCCTACGGCCATTTTGTCTACGCATACCGGTTTTCAAGGCAATACTTATCTAGATTTAAGTAGTGAAATGACTAAAATAGTTGCTCATTGGCAAAAAATTAATTTGAACTTTGATGCTTTATATTTAGGCTACTTAGGTCAAAATGCGTTAGATTTTTGGCTTGATAAGATCGAACAAATAAAACGTGCCGATCAGGTAGTTTTAATTGATCCTGCGATGGCCGATCATGGCAAGATGTACCGCGGCTTGGACGAGGGATATGTCAAAAAGATGCGCCAGCTGATCCCCAAAGCGACGATTTTAACGCCGAATATCACTGAAGCAGCATTTTTATTAGGCAAAGATTTAACAAAAGTATCATTAGAAAAAGCACAGGAATTTGCCACAGAATTAGCTAAAAAGTTTTCTATTCCCAATGTGGTAATTACGGGAATTTCTATCACTAAGGAGAAAATCGGTGAAGTTGGTGTAACAGATGGTAAAAACTGGTCATTAATTCAAAAAAAATTGTCTGGCAGCTTCTTTGGCACCGGCGACATGTTTGCTAGTGCATTTTTAGCAGCAGTTTTACATGGCAACAACTTAGAAAAAAGCTGTTCAATTGCGGCCGATTTTATTAGATTAGCAATTATGAATACGAAACAAAATCCGCTGTTTGGGCCTAACTATGCGGCAGGCTTGCCATGGTTATTGGATGAAATAGAAAAGTAGGTGTGAGATATGAGAAAAGATATTAATTCGTTACAATCTTTAATTTTTACTGGTTTATTTGCGGCAATTATTTATATCGGGATCTGGGTACTGCGTATTCCCGTACCAGCAATGGTAGGTCGTCCGTTTATTCACTTCGGTAATACTTTAACTGCTGTAGCGATCCTTTATTTAGGCTATCGCAACGGTATGATTGCCGGGATTATCGGGTTAGGTGGCTTTGACCTACTTAACGGTTATGCGGCAACTTCATGGTTGACGATGCTGGAAGTCGTAGTTGTAGCAACGGTTTTAACCGCTGTTTATCGCGGGATGAACTATCGCGACTCCAAGAAGAACATCATTATTTTAGGTATCATTGCTGGGGTGACGAAAATTTTTACTACTTATTGTGTTTCAATTGTCGAAGCACTGATGGTGGGAACTAGTTTACAAGTTGCTTATATTGGAGCTTTTGTCAGTCTGCCAGCAACCGTCATCAATTCAATTTCCACCGCAATCTGTACGCCAATTTTGTACTTTGCTCTAAAAGATGCGGTGAAGGCAATTATGAAAAAGGCCAATTAAAGAAACAATAGATTTTACACACGTATTGATGGGTGCTATATTAAGTCTATTGAATGATAAAAAGGATAGAATTTTATGAACGAAGATCTGAGGAAAAGAAATAAACGAAATAATCTGATCATCTTAGTGGTCGGAATTGTCATTATCATCGGTATCATTGCTGGTTTTAGCATCCATAATCACCGTGTTGCTACACAAACTGCAGCTGAAAAGTTTGCACGAACTCACTTTAATCCTAATGTAAAAATCGATGGGGTTAAGGTAGGCAAGTTAACTGTCAAGAAGGCTACAGATAAGGTTAATAAGAATGCAAAGAATGTAGTTACATTGAAAGACAACAAGTTGGTGTACAGCTATAGCACTACTAGTCAAACAATTGATGAGCAAGAAACTAGTGAGCTATTTAAAAAGCAACACACTAAGACACCATCAGACAAGAGCTACAGTTACACCACTAAGGATTTAGCTACTGCCAAGAATAAGTTGAATAGTCTTAAAAAGGCAACTATTAACTATAAGATTAATGGTAAAAGCTACAAGTTAAAGGCTAGCGAACTCTTAAATGATGTTTCTTACCAAAATGGCAAATACAAATTTGGCAACACAATTAAGTTGACTGACAAGTTGAACCAAATTGATAAAGAAGTTTCTACTTTGCATAAGAGCTACAAGTTTACTGTTCCAACTGGCAATAAAGTAAAGGGTAAGACCATTACTGTTAAGAACAAGACTTGGGGTTGGGGCGTATACGTACAAAAGACCCGTCGTCTCTTGCTTGATGCCTTTGCACAAGGTAAGACTACTTTTGATGGTGCAGATGCCATTTATGGTTTAGGTTACAGTACTTATGCTCACGGCTACGGCAGATCAAATCATGAAATCGGCAATACTTACGCCGTTGTTTCTTTGAAGAAGCAAGAAGTATGGCTTGTAAGAAACGGCAAGCTTAAAGTTCACTTAAGAGATGTCGTTACTGGTACTATGGAAGGTAGCAAGGGCGATCAAACTCCTCGTGGCGTTTGGTACATCCACTACAAACAAAGAAATGCCACTCTCCGTGGTAGTAACGATGATGGTTCAAGTTATGCTTCACCAGTTAGTTATTGGATGCCATTTACTTTGAGTGGTTGTGGCTTCCACGACGCAAGTTGGAGAACTGACTGGAGCAAGACAGCCTACTTAAAGGGTGGTTCACACGGCTGTGTCAACGTTAAGCCAAGTGAAATTAGAAGCGTTTGGAACAACATTTCTAAGAACGAACCTGTAATTATTTACGAATAATCAAAATCTTTCATTTATAAATTAAATTTAACAAATAAAGAAAATAGGACTACCATAACAAGTGGCCGGATGAAAATCCTTCCTCCTGAAGTGATTATTACATAACCTATTTTCTTCATTATAAATCTCGCTAAGGTCGCAGTAATGTTATGTACATTGCTGTGGCTTTTTTATAATTTAATGTTTATAACCATAAAAAGAATGTTATAGTAAGCAATGTAGGAAAAGAGGATTTTGAAAGATGATCGATATTTATAATGAGAAACTTGCAAAATATGCAGATGGTGAACGCCGTATTTTTACTGCAACCTTTTTGCGTCCTGATGATCGTAAGGGAATTTTTCAAAATTTGACAGTTAATAATGAAGACAATGTTGTAGTTAAACAAATTGTTTTACGAATGACCAAAGCCTTTAAGGAATTAAACCTTGAAAAAGGCGACGTTGTTCAATTTGAAGCAATCGTTAAGCAAAACAGTCGTGGTGAATACACTGTTGAACGTCCTACTGGAATGGAAAGAATTAGTTCTGGTCAAGATGAGGAAGACAGCGGTGTTCACGTTGTTGGTGATGACTGGGATTGGTTTGAAAAGTAAAAAATAGATTAGATATAGAGATATTTAAGCATGTTCTGTATGGAACATGCCTTTTTATTTAAGAAAAGAAAAAGAACAATATTTTAAAAAAGAAAAGCATCAATTTTTACGTAATAAATTATAGCAAAGAGCATTACTATGAATTCATAGTGAAATAATATATAATTATGGTGAATTAATGGATAAAGAATTTGCCGCCGATTGTAAAATTAAATTGAACACTTGATAGAAAATAAAAAGTCCATTTGGACCTGTTTGATAGAATGTTAATAACCACAAAAACATCTATGGAGGTCAAAATGGACTCACTACATTCTATCATGGACAAGCGTAAAAAAGGAACACATCTATCGCTTGAAGAGCGGGTTATTATTCAAACTCGTTTGAAAGATCATTGTTCTTTGCGTTCCATCGCTCGAGAAATTGGCTGTTCCCCTAGTACAATTCACTATGAGATCAAACGAGGGGCTGTTAAGCTGTATCACGGTAAAGTTAAACGTTATAAAGCCCAACAAGGTCAGAGTGTTTATCAAAACAATCGTCGATACTGTGGACGCAAATCGGATTTTCTTAAGAAGCATAAGTTTATTGATTACGTCCAACAGCACTTTTTTGAAGATAGCTGGTCGCTCGACGCCTGCAGTAATCGCTGCACTGCTGTAGGGAAATTTACCAGCAACGATATTGTCTGCACCAGGACGCTTTATAATTATGTCGATCAAGGCTTGTTAAACATCCATAACTATGATTTGCCAGAGAAACTCAAGCGCAATACCAAAATTCATCGCATTCGTAAAAATAAGAACAAGCTAGGCCGCAGTATTGAACAACGACCACAGGAAGTTAATAAGCGTGATGTGTTTGGGCATTGGGAATGTGATCTTGTTTTAGGCCATAAGACCAAGGACGACGAAGTGCTGCTAACTTTGTCTGAACGCATGAGCCGTGAGTTCCTAATTATTAAAATCCCAGATAAAACAGCTGCCAGTGTAATGAATGCCTTTAAAAGTCTGCGCAAGCAATACAGCGAGCATTGGAACGATATCTTTAAAACTATTACGACTGATAATGGTTCTGAATTTGCGGATCTATCTCAGCTGGAAGATATTTCCAAATCACTAGTTTATTATGCTCATCCATATACTTCTTGTGATAAAGGCACTGTAGAGAGGCATAATGGCCTTATTCGCAGATTCATTCCTAAAGGTGACTATATTCATAACTACTCTCTCCAACAAATCATTGACATTGAAACTTGGTGCAATTCATTGCCAAGAAAGATCTTGGCTTATCATACACCAGATGAAATCTTTGAAAGAGAATTAGATCGCATCTATCAAACAGCCTAAACAAAAGTGTTCAAGTTATTATTGCAATTTACGTATATTAATCATTCCAGTTTGTGGGAAGATTTCAAGTTAATTATTAAGACTGTATTAGTTATGATTCATCCCAATGGTGCGTATTAAGGAGTTTTTTATGAGCAAGGTATTAATTACAGGTGGAGCAGGATTTATTGGATCAAATTTAGCGAAAGCTTTGGTTGATGATGGAAATAAAGTAGTTGTTGTAGATGATTTGTCAATGGGGCAAATTAAGAATATTAAAGGATTAGATCTTGAATTTCTAGAACATGATGTGACTGATAAGGAGTTTATGCATCATTTGTTAAGAGAATATAAATTTGATTATATTTTCTTTTTGGCTGCCGTAGCTAGTGTAGCTGATTCAGTAGAACGTCCACTTGAAACTCATGCAGTAAATCAAGAAGCAGTTTTAGATACATTAGAATTTATTCATCACAATAATTTACCCCTCAAGCGTTTTGTGTTTACTTCTTCAGCTGCAGTATATGGTAATCTGCCAGATATGCCTAAGAGTGAGACTACCAGATGTCAACCATTGACTCCATATGCAGTTGATAAATATGCATCTGAAAGATTTACAATTGACTATGAAGGACTATATGGTTTACCAACTGTAGCAGTTAGATTCTTCAATGTATTTGGGCCTAACCAGAATCCAGAATCACCATATTCAGGTGTTCTTTCAATTATTACTGATAAGTTAAAAAATAATGAAACTTTTAATTTGTATGGTGATGGTTCACAAACTAGAGACTTTGTGTACGTTGCTGATGTAGTTAAAGCATTAAGGCTTGTGGCTACTAAAACACCTAAAGCAACAGTATATAATGTTGCGCAAGGCGAAGAAACTTCTTTATTAGATATGATTCATATTTATGAAGAAGTTAGTGGAGCAGCTGTAGCAGTTCCATTTTTTTATATTGGAAAATTAATGGGTGCTAAGACTGTATATATTGAAGTATTTGATCGTTATGATAAGCCAACCTTAACTGGCAAGTTGGTTTATCCAATAACAGATAAATTCATTGTTGAATGGGAAGAAATGAAGAAAGTCTACCCCAAAGCAATTAACTTAGGAAGTATTTTTTGATATAAATTATTATGAATAAACAGGCTGTATTAGTTATTGCTCATAAAAATAGCTATGTACTAGAAACGAATTTAAGATTATTAGATTCACCATATATAGATATATTCATTCATGTAGATGCAAAATGCTCGAATTTTAATTTTGAATATTACAAAGAAATTTTGAGATATTCAAAGTTAATATATGTAAAACCAAGAATAAAAGTATATTGGGCTGGATATTCTCAGGTTCAAGTTGAATTAATTCTGCTACAATTTGCACAAAAATATAGCGATTACTCATACTATCACCTTATTAGTGGGCAAGATTTATTAATAAAACCGGTAGATGAGTTTATTAATTTCTTTACTAATTCTAATAAACTTTTTTTAGAATCAAGAAAGATATCTAAAACAAATAAATGGAGTAAAAAAGTTTATTATCGAGTTTCAGTAAAACATATATTTATTAAATATGCTAGATATCCAAATAAGTTGATTCAATATAGTGCTAGACTTGTTAACAAGTTGTATGCTCATTTACAAGTGAAAATAGGTATTGATTTAGTAAAGAAAAATCAAATAGCTTTGAGATATGGTTCGCAATGGTTTAGTTTACCAGATGATTGTGTGAGCTATATTTTAAGTAAAAAAAATCAAATTCGCCGATTGTAAAATTAAATTGAACACTTGATAGAAAATAAAAAGTCCATT